>JAQTMD010000006.1 GCA_028714595.1 Candidatus Omnitrophota bacterium | reverse complement strand
GATGGTGTTATCAGCTACGGTGAGGTCTGTCATGACAAACAAAAGGATTATGGTGGTCGACGATGACAAGGAATTCCTGGAAGAGTTGCGCGAGACCCTGGTGCTCAGCGGCTACGAGGTCAAGACGGTCTCCGATGCCTGCGACGCTTTCCCGACGGCGATGAGGGCAAAGCCCGACCTCATCCTGCTCGACCTGAAGATGAAGGGCATGACGGGATTTGAAGTCGCCAATAAGCTCAAGAACTACTCGGGCACCATGGAGATCCCCATCATCGCCATGAGCGGTTTCTTTACCGCAGACGAGGACGACACGCTCCTGTCCTTTTTCCAGATCCAGAACTACCTGCGCAAACCCTTTAATCCCCTGGATATCATCACCCGGATCGAGAATATTTTCAAAGAGAACCAGCGCAGGAAGAACTAGAGACGTGAGTCTATGGAAACGTGCGAACTCCCCCTGGACGAAAAGACGCGTGATATCTCGAAAAGCCTCTTATGCGCAACGCTCAAAGAGATGCTCCAGGCGCTCGGCTGCCGTTGCGGGTCGCTCTACCTGTTCGACCCCGAGACGGGCGCCCTGGCGGTGCAGTATTCGTACAGCCCGTGGCCCGGCCTTGCCGCGGAACGCAGCAGCCTCTCGTATCAGGACGACCCTGCGGCTATGCTCAATCTGCGCAAGCCGGTGGTGATCAAGGGCGGCGCGCGGCATCGGCACCGCAGCCGGCGCGCGGGACCGCCGGCAGGAGAGCCGAACGCCTCTCTGTGCCTTCCGCTGTTTGTCGAAGGCGGTTTCTTCGGGGTTGCGGTTGTCGGGGATCCGAAGGACCGGGACGGTTTTACGGAACGTGATTTTTCCTTTGCCAAGGCCCTGGCTGCGTACGCCTGCGGCATCATCGAGCAGCTGCGCAACGCCTCGAAGATCCGGAAAGAGAAAGAGCTTTTGACCAAGGAAAAGTCGCTTCTGGAACAGTATGCCGCCGTCGGAAAACTGGCGGCGGGGATCGTCCACCAGATCACCAACCCCCTGGACGGCGCCATAAGGTTTGCGAACATCCTCATCCGGCACGTCGAGCCCCACTCGGTCGTGCGCGAGTACGTATCCGAGATAAAGAACGGCCTGCACCGCATCGAGTCCATTACGAGATCGCTTTTGACGTTCGGGTGTCAATTCAATACCAGTACCGAGGCAGCCGTCAAGCTTGCTGATGTGCCGGCGCTGCTCGAAGAGGCGCTGGATGTTTTTGCCGGCCGGATCGCGTGCGCAAACGTCACGATCGTCAAGCGCTTTTGCCGCGGCCGCATGCAGGTCGCCGACAGAGGGCTGCAACAGGTGTTCATCAACATCATCAAGAACGCACTCGATGCCATGCCGCGCGGCGGGACGCTCTTCATCGAGACCCGCTGCGATCGCTCGAGCGCCGAGATCGTCTTCAGGGATACCGGCTGCGGCATCGCCCCGCAGGCGATCGGTCATATCTTTGAGCCTTTTTTCACCACCAAGGGCCCGGCGGAAGGGGCAGGGCTGGGCCTGTCGATCAGCAGGGAGATCGTTGAAGCCTGCCGGGGGACCATTGCAGTCGAAAGCATACCCGATAGCGGCGCGGCGTTCGTTGTCCGGCTGCCCGTCCACGCATGACGAAGACCACAAGGCCGAGAAAAAAGGTGATGATCGTCGATGACGATGCCGAGTTCCTGGAGGAGCTCTGCGAGATGCTCGATACCAGCGGCTACGCCGTGATCCCGGTGCGCGAACCGCGCCGGGCCATCGATATGGCCGACTCGGCGAAGCCCGATGTGATACTCCTGGATCTGAAGATGAAACAGCTGAGCGGTTTCCAGATCGCGGACGGACTCAGCCGTCTTACCGGGACCGTCGGTATCCCGGTGATCGCCATGACGGGCTTTTTCACCGAGCACGAACATATTTCCCTCATGAACATCTGCGGTTTCCGCCGGTGTATCGTCAAGCCGTTCGCCGCAACGGACATCATCAACGCCATCGAGGCATAACGCGCGTTACAGAAGGGGACGGTTCTCATTTTTTCCGCAGGGGACACTGCTCATCTTTCTTACATTTTGAACGATGAAAAGATGAGCAGTGTCCCCATGCTTATAAAAATGAAAGCCGTCCCCCCGCTTGTTACTACCCGTTATTTTTTTCGAATTTGACTTTTGCGGTTCCACTGTGTTATAATAACTTTTATGAAAGAGAAGAAACGGTCGTTGCAAACGCCGACAATCGCCACAAACCCCCGGAATATCCTGCAGGGCTCCTCCATCGCGCATTTCGTGATCAATAAAGACCATGTTATCGTGGAGTGGAACCGCGCCTGCGAAGTGCTCACCGGTTTTTCCGCCGCACGGATGATCGGCACCAGGAACCACTGGATGCCGTTCTATTCGGGCGCGCGGCCCTGCCTTGCCGACCTGCTGATCGACAAGGCCCCCGCCCGGACCATCTATAAATATTATAAAGACATGGAGATCAAGCGGTGGGACCTGGTGCAGGGCGCATTCGATATAGAAGGATTCCTGGCGCCGCTGGGCAAACAGGGCAAGTGGCTGCGTTTCACTGCAGCTCCCCTCATCGATGCAAGAGGCAAAGTCATCGCCGCCATAGAGACGCTCGAGGATATCACGTCCCGAAAGCTTGCAGAGAAGGAAAAGGAAGAGCTCACCCGCCAGCTGCTCAAGTCCAACCGCCAGCTGCGCAACCTGGCCTTGCGCGACCCTGAGACGGGGCTGTTCAACCATCGGTACCTGCAAGAGGTCCTGGAGGCGGAGTTCATCCGCGCCAAGCGTTACAGCCAGCCGCTGTCGCTGATCATGGTCGACATCGATTACTTCAAGTCCATCAACAATATGTACGGCCATCAGTTCGGCGACCTTGTCCTGGCGCAGCTGTCACAGCTGCTTAAAAAACTGGTGCGGCGTTACGACGTGGTCGTGCGTTCCGGCGGCGAGGAGTTCACCATCGTCTCGCCGGGCATCGACCGCTGGCAGACGCTCGTGCTGGCGCAGCGCATCCTGGACGAGATAAACCTCGCTTCGTTCGGCGACAAGAAGCACATGGTGAAGCTCAAGGTGAGCCTCGCCGTTGTATCCTACCCCGAAGACAAAGTCATCAAGATCGAAGACCTGGTCAGCGGCGCTGAACAGCTGTTGCTCAAGGCCAAGGAGTCGGGCGGCAACCGCGTCTATACGAACCTTGAAGGCAAAAAGGCAAAGAAAAAGTCGGTCCGGGGCAGGAAGACGAGAACGGAGACCGTCGAATCGTTGCGGTTCAGGCTGGATCAGATCACCAGGCGCGCCAACCAGAACCTCATCGAGGCGATCTTTGCCTTTGCCAAGGCCATCGAGCTGCGCGACCACTATACCGGCGAGCACGTGGAGAAGACCGTGTACTACGCCCTGCAGATCGGACGGCTCCTGAAATTGAGCAACGAGGAGATCGAGAACGTGCGCCAGGCCGCGATCCTGCACGACCTGGGCAAGATCGGCATCAGCGACAAGATACTGCTCAAAAACGCCAAACTCAGCGACGAAGAATATCAGGAGATCAAAAAGCATCCCCAGATCGCCGCGGACATCCTGCGGCCGATCCATTTCCTGCGGTCGGTCATCCCGTATATCCTGTATCACCACGAACGCTGGGACGGCAGGGGCTATCCCAGCGGGCTCAAGGGGCAGATTATTCCGGTCGGTGCGCGGATCATCGCCATCGCCGACGTGTTCCAGGCCCTGACATCCAACCGTCCGTACCGCCCGGCTTTTTCGACGGAGGAGGCGGTGCGGATCATCAGACAGGGCGCGGGTACGCAGTTCGACCCGAAAATAGTCAAGGCATTCCTTATCCTCATCCGGCGGAAAAAAATACACTAACGGCGGATACACGCTATGTTCTCATTTTTTGCCTACCCGATCTTCTTCTACACGCTGGTCCTGGTGCTCTTGGTCGTATCCCTGATCGCCGTCTTTTCCATGGGCAAGGAGAATACGAAGTCCCGCGAAAGACGCGACGAAGAAATCTCAGCGGGCCATTCGCGCATCGCCGAGCTCGAACAGAAGCTCGTCCGGCAGGAACAGGAGTCCAGGGCAGGCGTCCAGCAGATGGAGAAGCAGTTCAAAGAAAAGGAAGAATCGTACGTCAAACAGCTTGCGCAGCTCGACGAGCAGTCGAAGTCGGGCGAGGTCATCAAGTCGCACCTGGTCTCGTTACAGTCTCAGCTGAACGCAAAAGAAACGGCCGCAGCGCAGGCGATTGCCGCACAACAGGCGCTGGAACAGGAGGTGTCGCGCCTGCGCCGGGAGCTGGAGAACAACGCCAGGGAACTCGGGCTTGCAAACCAGATGTACGACGGCCTCAAGGGGCAGTTTGACGAGATGGAAGAGAAATACGCCCAGTTGTTCCAGCAGTTCGTGGCCCTGCAGAAGGGTCAGAAGCAGGCTCAGGCAGCGCCCGCCGCAGACACCTCTGTGATGCCGGGCGGTTTCAAGATCCCGAATCTGCGCGCAGGCATTGCCGACGAAGAAAACACGAAAGATCCCCCTTCCCGCACGGCTTGAGCTTTCCGTGAAGCTCGAGAGCCCATAGACGAAAAACAGCATGGCTTCCTATACCACGAAATCACTCCGGGAGATCGAAGAACGGTTGAGCAAAGACAGCGGCGCAGACCCCATGCGCGTGCAGGCACTTGAAAGCGCCAAGCATTTCAAGACCTCCTGGGTGGAATTGGGCAGGGCCCTGTACGCCGTCTGGAAGGACCGCAGGTTCAAGGAATGGGGCTATGCCGGTTTCGACGCCTATACTGCCCGCGAGATCGGCATCCGCAAAGCCACGGCCATGAAACTGCTGCGGTCGTATTATTTCCTGGAAAAAGAGGAGCCGGATTATCTGCGTCCCGGGTACCGGGAAAACCGCGAAACGAGCCGCATCCCGTCGTATGAGTCCATCGACGTGCTCAGACGCGCCAAAGGCAAAAAGGAGCTTGACGGCGCCGATTACAGCCGGCTCAAAAACGAGATCTTCGAAAAGGGGGTCGAGGCCCGCCAGGTGCAGAAGGACCTGACGCAGCTTATGCGCCAGCGCCGGGAGCTTGAACCGGAAGAGGCCTGGGAGGAAAAACGCGCACAGGCAGTCAAGCGGCTGGTCGGTCTTCTTTCGTCGATCAAGGACCAGGTCAAGGGCTCAAAGCTTATCTCCGCGCAACTGGTCAGGGAGACTGAGACGCTGATAAAGAGATTGCAGGAGGAGCTTGCGACCTGAAGCGGCCGGGCAGCGCGGGGGTGACCGGTTCGGCGGTCGGCATTCCGGAAAGGAGCAACGGTGGACGCAAAAACCGACAAGATCATCGGCTACGCATTGCTGGGCGTGGGGCTGGTTCTGATCGTCATCGCGGCACACAACGTGTATTCGGTCTTTACCGGGGTGTCCGCGCCGCCGGAGGTACTGCGTTTCGGAAACATCATGATGGTACTGCCCAATAACCAGGGCACTGCGGAATTGGTCACCGGAGAGGTCTTGAACAAGTTCGGCAACCTCATGCTCTGGTATATCTTCATGTTCTTCCTCGTTACCGCGGGTAATAAGATCGCCGGTCTCGGCATTACGCTGGCCAGAGAGATTAAAGTCACCGTGAAGTCCAAGGACGGCATAACAAGCGTGCCGACCGAATAGAGAGGTAGAACCGCCATGGCGGGATTTTGTGTCAGGTGGATCTGCGACACCCTGGCCTTGATGGCAGTGGTGTGGCTGGTGCCGGGGATATCGGTTGATTCCGTCCAGACGCTGGTCGCGGCAGCGCTGGTGTTGGGCCTGGTCAATGCGACGCTGCGGCCCGTGCTTTTGGTCTGGACACTGCCGTTCAACATCCTTTCGCTGGGGCTGCTCACCTTGTTTATCAACGGTCTGCTCTTTTACGCCGTTTCCAAGCTGGTCGCAGGGTTTTGGGTGGCCGGCTTTGCCAGCGCCTTCTGGGGAGCGCTGGCGATGGCAATCGTCAGCTTCCTTTTGAATACGCTGATAAGCAGCCGGGGCAGGGTATCAATGGGTGTCTACCGGCAGGGTTCTGCCCGCCGCAGGTATGACGACGTCATCGATACAAAAGGCACTCACGATCCCCGCGCTGACAGGCAACCTCCGGAGTAAGACGATGAAAGACCTTAAAAAATATTTTATTGCCGGGCTGGTCGTAATCGTACCGGCGGGATTGACGTGCTACGTCCTGTTCATCGTGTTCCAGTTCATCGATTCCATCATCGGAAAATTCCTGGAGCGCTACCTTGAACGCACCCTCGGCTTCTATGTGCCGGGCATCGGCTTTTTTATCCTGCTCATGGTGATCCTGGGGATCGGCATCGTCGCAACGCGGTTCTTCCGTAACCGCGTATTCGTCAGGTTCGAGCAGTGGTTCGGCGGTCTGCCGCTGGTAAAAAGCATTTACCCCGCGCTCAAACAGGTCGTGCTGTTCGTTTCGGCCCAGAAAGAACTCGGTTTCAAGTCAGCGGTCATCGTGGAGTATCCGTGCCGGGGTATCTGGACGGTGGGGTTTGTGACCAACGACAACTTCGCACCGGTGAACAAGGCGACCGGGAAAGACATGGTCGCGGTATTCCTGCCGATGTCTCCCAATCCTCTTTCCGGCTATGTCGCCTTCTTTGCCAGAGATGAGGTCAAGGCCGTGGACATGACGGTGCAGGAGGCGCTCGATCTCATCATCTCAGGCGGGGTGTTCAGTTCCAAAAAATAGTTGTATCGGAGTTTTAGTCGTGTTAAGATTATGAAGTCTTTAGGATGCGGGATCGGGTCCCGTCGGCAGGGGGGTCGATTCCGTACCAGGCATAGGGAGGCATTATGTGGAAGTTCATCGTCAAAGGCGGCCCGGTCATGATACCGATCATCGCGGGTTCGGTGGTGGGGCTAGCCATCATCATAGACAAATTCATCATGTTCTTTCGCCTGCGCCAGGACTCGAGCGCCTTTGTGCAGGACGTGTTCAAAGACCTGAAAGCCAATAAGCCGCAGCGGGCGTTGTTGACCTGCGAACGCCTGATCAGTTTCCCGCTGGCAGCGATCTTCAAGATCGGCATCGAGCGCCGGGGGCTCGCGCCTGACCGGCTGGAGAAGGTGCTTGAGCAGGCAGGCAATAACCAGGTGCACCGCCTGGAGAAACGCATGGGGGCGCTGGCTTCCATTATCGGCATAGAGCCGCTGCTGGGATTCCTCGGGACCATCACCGGCCTGATCCGCGCCTTTATGATGTGGGAACAGGCAGGGGCCAATATTACGGTGAATGCCCTGGCATCGGGTATTTATGAAGCGATGATCACTACCGCCGCAGGCTTGGGGATAGCCATCCCGTTTTACCTGTGCTATAACTATTTTATCAGCAAGATAAAATATATTTCCGTCGACCTCACCAATCACGCCCTGCAGCTGGTCGAGATCATCCAGGAGACCCGGCAGGATTCCAAAGCATGAAGATCGCGCCCCGCCATACCTACCTCTCCAGCCTTGAATCGATCGCCATGACCGATATCATCCTGAACATGTTCATCTTCTTTTTCATTTCTTTCAGCCTGCTCTATACCTTCAACCCGTCCCGCATCCAGAAGCTCGACATCAAGCTGCCGAAGGCCGCGCACGCCTCGACCATAGAGAAGCAGGAACAGGTCAACATAACGTTGAGCAACGAGGGGTTGATCTTCGTCGGCGAAGACATCGTCAGCATCAAGGAGCTGAAAAGCGCGATCGGCGCGAAGTTGCGCGGCGACCCGGACCTGATCGTCATCCTGCGCGCCGACCGGCTGGTCAGTTTCAACAAGATCGTCGGGGTTCTGGATGCGCTGACCGAACTGGGCATAACCAACATAAACATCGCCGCTGTCAAAGAATAGATGATACAGCTTTCGTTGCGACCCCGCATTGCCACCGCGCAGGTTTTGTCTCTGCTGGAACGCAAAGGGCTCATCCGGACGCTGACGCCTCCGCGCAGGATCCTTGCTTCCCGAAGACCTGAGGGAGCTCTCGAAGTCCTCTACCGCTCGCACGAGACTTACGGCAGCCACAAGCTTATCTGCGTGAAAAAAAATTCCGACCTGATCCAGCTGAATTCCCACCCCGACAACGAAGAGTTCTTGCTCATCAACACGAACGGCCGCACGTATAAGCCGCTCTATATCGTCATCGCACTGCACAAAAAAGACGCCCTCAACCGGAAGATCCGGGAGCGTTCGCTTGCCGCCGCCGATTTTCTTTGTCTGTGCATGGACTATGCCAATCCCCGTACGGCGGTATTCACGATGCTCAAAGATACCGTGCACTGCGAAGTCACGCCGCCCGGAAGGGGCACGGGCCCGGTGTTTTTTGTGAGCGAGCCGAGCAGGCTGCACGTGCACGTATGCAGGACGCCCGGCTATTGCCTGGTGCTCGGTCTCGACAAAAAGACAGGGAAAAAGAGATGAAATGGATCGCCCGGGGTTTCGGGCTTGACGCCGCCGGTCCGGTCAAATAATCCTTGCCGACCATGGAACGCAAAAACAAGATTTTTGTCATTGCGGTGACCCTCTGCCTCGGGGTTTGTGTCGCGGCATACCTTGCCTACAGCGGCCTGCGCGTACTCCAGCAGAATGCCTTTCAGCGCAGGGTGCTTGCGGCACGGGCGCAGGCATGGCAAGGCCTGCAGAAGACCCTGGAGGCCGAGATTGCCGGTTTTCACGGCGAGTCTGCGGTGATCGTCAAGGACCTGACCTTCGGCTGGCAGTACAGTTATAACAAGGACAAACGTTTCCCCGCGGCCAGCGTGGTCAAGATCCCGATCATGGCAGCCTGTTTTTACGCCGCGCGTGAGGGAAAACTGTCACCGGATGAGACCGTGGTGCTGCGCGAGGCGCACAAGACGGGCGGTTCCGGGATCCTGAAGAACATTGCAGCAGGTACGCCGTTTTCCGTCGAGAAGCTCATCGAGATCATGATCACGGAGAGCGACAACACCGCGTCCAATATCCTTATCTCCAGGCT
This sequence comes from Candidatus Omnitrophota bacterium, assembly GCA_028714595.1. Lineage (GTDB taxonomy): Bacteria > Omnitrophota > Gorgyraeia > Gygaellales > Profunditerraquicolaceae > JAQTMD01. The sequence continues at coordinate 14,139 of JAQTMD010000006.1, read as the reverse complement.
CGGTTTCGATTACCTCAATGCCTCGTTTACCAGGATGGGCCTGCGGCATACCAGCATTTCGCGCAAGATGATGGATTTCCGCTGCCGGAAACAGGGGGTGGAGAATTTTACGACGGCGCAGGACGTCGCCTTCCTCCTGGAACGGATGTACCGCAGGCAGTTCGTCAGCCGGCGTGTTTCCGAACGTTGCCTGGAGATGCTCCTGGACCAGAAGGTCAATGACCGCATCCCGAAGAAGCTGCCCGCGGAACTGCCGGTCGCCCACAAGACGGGCCTTGAGCGGTATGTCTGCCACGACACGGGGATCGTCTTCACCGACGCGGGAGATTTTCTCATCTGTGTGCTGACCCGCAGCCCCCAGCGAGCCCGCTCCGTCAAGAATTTTATTGCGAACCTTGCTCTTTCGACCTATCAAAACTATGAACGGCTGCCTGCATCCCGATACAGCTTCGTGACGGAGACCCGCAGGCCGTAACCGACAAAAGGAGGAGGGCGTATGTTCATCCTGGCAAATTTCCTCTCGGCGCTGGTCGACGTTTTCAACATCGCCGTCAATGTCTATATGTTCCTTATTATCGGCCGGGTCATCGTCTCCTGGCTCAACCCGGACCTGCATAATCCGGTCGTGCAGTTCATTAACGGGATTACCGATGTCGTCCTGGAGCCGATACGCAGGGTCCTGCCGCAGAGCCTGCGCTACCCGCTCGACATCTCTCCTGCAATCGCCTGTTTCGCTTTGTTCTTCCTGCAGCGTTTTTTGACTCCGACACTTTCCTATTATATCGGAAAACTGCGCTGAAGACGTGGATATCATCGCCGTATTCTTCATAGCGCTCGGTCTTGCCCTGGATTGTTTTGCGGTCGCCGTCTCCGCCGGTATGAGCGGCAAGGGCCTGTCGGCCCGGGATGCCTTCACCATGGCATTGTTTTTCGGCGGTTTTCAGGCAGCGATGCCGATAGCCGGATGGTGGGCCGGTACGGCGGTGTACGGCTTTATCTCCGGTTTCGACCATTGGGTGGCATTCGGCCTGCTTTCTTTGATAGGCGTCAAGATGACCTTTGACGCGATCTTCGGGCGGGAAGGCAGGACCCCGCGCCGCATAGGACCGGGGACGCTGGTGGTGCTTGCGCTGGCGACAAGCATCGATGCGCTTGCCGCGGGTATCAGCTTTGCATTCCTGCGGATGCCCATAACGGTGCCGGTCGTTATCATCGGGTTGGTCAGTTTCTGCATGTCGCTGGCAGGGGCCTTCCTCGGCAGAAAGGTCGGGTTGCTGTTTGCGCGCACGGCAGAGGTCGCCGGGGGGTTTGTCCTGATCGCGATCGGCGCCAAGATCCTCATCCAGCACCTCGGGCTTTAGGCCGAGGACAGAATTTCATTGACAGAAGGTCTAAAAGCAATACAATGATTACAAAGGAGGTGAGAGAATGAACCGGTATTTTTCCACATGTTTGGTCCTGGTCTTAGTTTGCGTCGTCATTCTCTGCGTCGGTTCCTACATCAAGGCACAGGAGGCAACTGCACCGGACAGCGTCACGGTCCCGGGCGGCTCGTTCGGCAAAGTGACCTTCAATCACAAGCTGCACGCTGAAAGCGCGGGCTGCAAGGAATGTCACCATATGGGCGAAGTCACCCAGAAGTGCAATTCCTGCCATACCGCAGAAGCCGCCAAGCCTTCGAAGGACGCATTCCACGCGAACTGCATCGAGTGTCACAAGGCAAAAGAAAAGGGTCCGACAGGCTGCATGGACTGCCACAAGAAGGAATAGGAAGCAAAGATTCCGAAGGCGGACATCCCTTTCGCGAAGCGGGGTGTCCGCCTTTTTTGTTGAACAGGCCGTGTTTCTAGTGTATAATAACACCCATGGCTGTTTTTTCCCCGCAGAACGAAAGCATCAAATTGCTCTCTCATCTGGTCACCACCCTGCGCCAGATCTCCATCTATCCTCCGAAACACCCCCTGATCGTCAACTCCATGAAGAGCGTCTCCGTCTCGCTTGCCGCGATTTTGAGCGAGAAAGAGCAGGTGGATATCACCGTATCTCCGGACGGCAAGATCACCGTCAACCAGGAAACGCTGCAGGAGAAGGGCGGGGGTATCGTCAGTGACTTTACGCCTTATTTCAAGAAACTGGAAGTCGAGAATCTCACGTTCTCGCGCGGCGTCACCGACCAGGAGATCGAGGCGTTCGTGAAGATCTTCCTGATCGACAAAGAGCAGCTGAAGGCCAAGGGCGACCTGAACGGTTTATTCGCCGCGCAGGGGATCAGCCATATCAAGGCCCGCCAGTTCGAATACCTGAAGGTCGAAAAAGGCACGGAAGCGACTGTCGTCGAAGGCAAGGCAGAGGACATCGAGAAGCTCAAAGAAAAACTCAAGGATTTTACCAAAGACAAGCTGGAGAAACCGGAAGATGCCGAGGTCATCCAGAACCAGATCTTTGACCTGGTCAGGGATGAGTTCAAGCAGCACAATAAGCTGAGCTCCCCGATCAAGGCCATGCTCAAGAAGTTCCTCCTGCACAGCAAAGAGCAGGATGCGGCTATCGCCAAACTTAAAGCCGCCCTCCTTGATATCGGCTGTCCGCCCGAACAGGTCGATGCGCTCATCAACAAGATAAACGAAGAGATTTCCAAGCCCTCCGAGCCGAAAGTCAGGGTCTCTGCCGCGGATGTCGAGGCGCTGCGCAAGGAAAACGAAGACCTGAAGGAAAAGTTGAACAGTCTCCGGCAGGAAATGGGAAGGCATGCGTCTGCGGTCGACGAGTTGAAGAAGGAAAACCGGAGGGTCCTGAGCGAGAAGCAGCGCATCGACAACATCGTGCATAACATGGCCGAAGGCATGGTGGTGGTCGATGCCGAGGGCAGGATTATCCTGGTCAACCCCGCGGGCGAGGCGCTTTTGGGTATCACCAAAGACGACATCGGCAAGCCCATCAAGGAAGTGGTCAAGGATGAGCACCTCCTGACCTTGACCCGGCAGATCGCCGCAGACAAGGACGGGGTGGTGGAGAAGGACATTGAGCTGGTCACCACCGACGAGTCTACGAAAAAGGTGGTGCGGACCAGTTCCGCAGTGGTCGAAGACAACAACGGCAACACCGTGGGCATGGTCACCATGCTCAACGACATCACCAAGCAGAAAGAGATCGAGGGGCTCAAAAACCAGTTCATGGCCAGCGTCTCCCACGAGCTGCGCACGCCGCTGGTCGCCATCGAAAAATCCATCGGGCTCATCCTGGGCAAATCCACGGGCGAGATCTCGGAGACGCAGAGCCAGTTTTTATCCATCGCCGACCGCAACCTCAAACGGCTCACCATCCTCATCAACGACCTCCTGGACCTTTCCAAGCTTGAGGCGCACAAGATGCTGCTCAAACGCGAGCCGGTTATGCTGGATAAGTTGATCACCGAATCCATAGAGAGCATGACGAACTGGGCAACTACCAAATCCGTCGCCCTACAGAAATCCGTTGCCTCGGACCTGCCGATTATCGAGATCGACCCCAACCGGATGATCCAGGTCCTGAACAATCTTATCAGTAATGCCATCAAGTATACGCCTGTAAACGGCAGCATCACCGTGGAAGCGGCGTTTGTCCCGGACCAGAAACTGGTCAGGGTCTCGGTCCGGGATACGGGCGTCGGCATCCCGAAGGATGACCTGGGCAAGGTCTTTGAAAAATTCTATCAGGTCAACGGGGGCACCGGCAACACGGAGATCAAGGGCACGGGTATCGGCCTTGCGATCGTCAGGGAGATCGTCGAGCTGCACCAGGGCAAGGTCTGGGTCGAAAGCGAACAGGGCAAAGGCGCGAGTTTCATTTTTACCGTACCGCTTGAGATAAAAACGGAGGAATCCGATGGAACAGCAGATTAAGGTCCTTCTGACGGACGACGAGCAGGATTTCCGGGATCTCTTGGGCTATTGGCTGCAGTCAAAGGGCTATACGGTCATCACCGCCTCCAACGGCGATGAGGCCGTGACCAAGGTCAGGGAGGAAAAGCCCGATATTGTCTTCATGGACCTGAACATGCCGGTCATGGACGGCACGGACGCCGTGAAGAAGATCAGGGAGTTCAACAAAGATGTACCGGTGATCATCATCAGCGCTTTTGTCGATGACCGCAAGGCCAAGGAGGCCATGGATTCGGGCATTTCAGGCGTCTTCTACAAAGGCAGCGCCTTCCAGCAGGGCCTGGTGCTCCTGGAGACGGCTCTGCGGACCCATAGGCAGCTCAAGAAATAATCCGGTCCTTTTGTTTCCCGCAACAACCCCGGGGGTTAATGCGAACCCCCGGGGTTGTTCTTTTTACTCCGAAAAAAAGAGCCATTTTTCTATTGACTTTTTGCAAATTTATGATATATACTGGAGTTATGGTAGTTACAATAACTTTCAGATATCCAGCACTTACTATCACTTGATCATGTCTGAGAAAACAAAAAATCAACGCGGCGCCAAGCTCATCTCGGCCAAGGAGATCACGGCGAAATACGACATCTCGTATCAGACCGTGAACCACTACACGGATTTCGGTCTCCTGCCGATGGTGATCAAAAAGGGGAATGTCCGGTTCTACGACGAGACCCAGGTGCGTTCCCGGCTTTCCATGATCACCAAGCTGGCGGGCGAAGGATACTCCTTACGGCTTATCCGGAGAAAACTGGTGGGGATATGAGTATGAAAACGGCCGCAATCGTTATCGTGTGTATCGTCGCAGTCGGCGGGGCTCTGGGTCTGCCCGGTGCGGGGGCTCAAACGCAGAAAGGCCCGGCCGCGCCGGCAACGGAAAAACTGATCGGGGAATTCTCGGGGTGGGGCGTGCCGGTACCCCTCGTCAATTACTATTTCGTCAAAAACACCATCTACCTGTTCGGCACCCGATGGGGCGCAAGTCCTACGACGGAGCAGGAGCTTGAGGACCGTGTCTGGGAACAACTGGTACTTTCCTATGAGGCCTTCCGCCGCGATATAAAGGTAGAAGACAGTGAGGTCGATGCAGAGATCGACAAGATGCTCAAAGAAGAAAAGGCGACTTTCGACTGGAAAAAAGACCCTGACGCATTGTCCGCCTGGGTCAAGGACAAGACAAAAGAGGAAGTGAGCCTCTTTAGAAATCAGCTGCGCCACCTCCTGCAGCTTGAGAAACTGCGCAAAGAAGTCCTTGCATCGTTCAGCGCAACAGTCACCGAAGATGAGGCGCGCAACGAGTTCATCAACGAATATAATACCATGGAGCTTGAGCTGGTTCAGTTTGACGAGCTCAAGGACGCCGAAGTATTCTTTAAAGAAATGAAAGAGCCTAAGCGCTGGGAGGAAGAGGCGAAGAAAGACCCCAAAAAGTACCAGCATCCCGGTTTCGTGTCTTTTGAATTTCTCATCAATATGTGGAAAGTCCCCAAAGAAGACCTGTACCGGATGCTCGAGATGGACATCAATGCCACGTATCCTCCCCGGCCGGTATATAAAGGATGGGGGGTCTTCCGGATCCTGAAAAAAAGGCCCGCCGACCCGGCTGAATTTCCCCGGGTGCGGGATTCGTATTTCAAGCAGATCGAGATGATCAAGAAGTACGAACAGCTTAATGACTGGCTCAAAAAGCTTAAGGCGGAAGCCAAGATAAAGCTTTATCCTGTGCCGGAAACGGCAGGCGCGGCAACGAAATAGGAAGAAGGGTTTGATCCCCATGGCAGAGATTGTTCCCGGACAGCAGACGCAGCAGACAGCGTCACCCGCAGGCAAGGCAAAAACCGGCACTGCCAAAAGCGCTCCGGCTTTCGGGGTACAGGCCGTTTTCCGTGTCTTCACAGATGAACGCAATCAACTCGATATCAAGAGTATCAACCGCATCCTGTATGCGGTCCTGGCGCTGTCGGTCGTGAACTATGTCCGCCTGGTCTCGGTCTGGGCCTACCAGGTAAAGACCATAGACCTCCAACGGCAGACCTCTGTTGACGCGTCTGCGGCAATGGCCTCCGTAAAGGAGAAACAGGCGCTCAGACCTTTGGCAGCGTACCTTGACAAGGTCAAGGAGCGTAATATCTTCCGTATGGGCAGGCTGGTGCGCGAGCCCCAGGGATCCGTCTCTACAAAAGCCCAGGAGGCAACGGCTTCGCTCCGGCTCGTGGGGATTTCCTGGTCGCAGAACCCCGATGCGATGATCGAGGACACCAAAGTGCAGAAAACCTACTTTGTGAAAAAGGGACAGCTGGTCGCAGACATGAAGGTCGAGGCGATCCATAAGGATAAAGTCGTGCTGCGCCTCGGCCAGGAACTCATAGAATTACGATGAACGATAGAAAAATATTCAGGGCGATACTCTGCGCAGCCGTAATCTCGGCACAGACAATGCTGCCGGCAGCCGGATCGGCTGCAGGTACGGCCGAACCCGCGGCAAAGCCGGATCCGGCGGTCCAGATGGCCCAGGCACCGGCAGTCTTGCCCATTGTCGTGGACAACGCTTCCGGCCTCGGGATGCAGGGAGCGATCTCGCTGGACTTGCGTAATATCGATATCGTCGACGCCTTGAAATTCCTCTCCACGAAGGCAGGTATCAACGTCATCACCACCAAGAACGTGAGCGGCCGGGTGACGCTTTTGGTCGATAAGGCCACGATCCAGGACGTGTTCGACCTGATGCTGCGCAGCAATAACCTCGCTTACGACATGAAGGGCGATATCTATAATGTCATGTCGCAGGAAGAGTACCGCGCGCTCTACGGCAAGAGCTTCTCCGATGTTCGCCAGGTCAAGGTCTTTTACCTTAAATATACTATTCCCGAACAGGCGTTCGGCCTCGTGGACATGCTCAAGAGCGAGGTCGGCCGGGTGCTGGTGGACCCCGAGTCGGGCAATATGATGGTCATGGATGCGCCGGACCGGCTCGCGATGATCGGGGAGGTCCTGAAGGATTTTGAAGAGAAGAACACGGTCAAGGTCATCAAGCTCAACTACGCCAAGGCAAAAGACGTGGAAGAGGCGCTCAAAAACCAGCTTGACACCAAAAAGGTGGGATTGATCAAGGCAGACGAGCGGGGCAATCAGATCCTGGTACAGACCCTGCCCGAACGCATGGAGCAGATCGAATCGCTCATCAAAGACCTCGACCAGAAGACCAAAGAGATCATCATCGACGTGAGCATCGTCCAGGTCAAATTGAGCGACCTCACGACCCAGGGCGTCCAGTGGGAAGGCCTTTTTAATATCATGTCCGACGACAAGAAGCTTACTTACCTGGGCGCGTATCCGTTCAGCTCCGTACAGGCGGCTAACGATGCCTGGCGCTCGCGCCAGAGCACCTGGGAGGCCGTCCGTAATGTCGGCTCATACCCCTTTACCGGCACCACCACAAGCTACTCGTCAGGCAGAAGATCTATCGGTACCAGCGAAATGCATTTAGGCATTGTCGGCAACCAGGATTTTGATATAATAATTCAGTACCTCCAGACGCTCGGAAGCACCAAAATAATGTCTAACCCGAAGATCGCGGTGACCAATAACCAGGAAGCCAAGATCCACGTGGGACAGAAGGAAGCCTACGTGACCACCACCACAACCACGGGACAAACCACCAACACCGTTTCCGAGCAGGTCAATTTCGTGGATGTCGGCGTGATGCTTTCCGTCGTACCGACCATCAACGAGGAAGGTTTCATCAACCTGAAAGTCAAGGCCGAAGTCAATTCCGTGGTCGATACGCTGATAACGCCGACTGAAAACCAGATCCCTATCATCGATACGTCGCTTGCAGAGACGACGGTGCTGGTCAAGGAAGGCTCGACCGTGGTCATCGGAGGCCTGCGTAAGGACACCAAGATCGACGTCGTCAAGCAGACGCCGTACCTCGGCCAGATCCCGATCCTGGGCAACCTTTTCAAGTACAAGAGCAAGGAGATCGAACGCAGCGAACTCCTGCTCGTACTGACGCCGAAGATAATCTCCGGTGAGGTCTTTGTTTCAACCGCCGAAGGCAAACCCGTAGGCGAATCAGGATTGAAGCCGGTCAAAGGCTACGGCCGGCTCCAGGGCGAGCCGCGGGAAACGAAGATTCAGGAAAAAGTCTATCTGCCGTTTGTCCGGGAAGAAAAACTGGAGTTACGGCCGTTGCGCAAACACTAACCGTGTCGAGGGACTAAGAGGAGAATGCCGGATATGAAGACCAAGAACGTACAGGCAGCCGCCATCGCTGTTCTGGTACTTTTCTGGTGTGCGTTCGTGCTTACGCCCCCGGCTGCGGATGCGAAGGAAAAGACTGCGCAGGGAACCGATGACCGGCTCTCCAACGATCTGAGGATGACCAGAGACGAATTGCTCAAGGCCCAGGATGCGCTGACCGGCCTCAAGGGGCTGTATGCCGAAAAAGAGATACAGACCAGGGAGTTCAGGGTCAAACTCGAAAAACTCCAGGAGAGCTTCAGGCGTTCTCAGGAAGCCGTGTCCCGGCTGGCCAAGGAGAAAGAGATCCTCGCTCAGGGACAGACAAAACTGGCGCTGCAACTGAAATCCCTCGAGACCGAAAAATTCATCCTGAAGAAACAGAACGAACTGCTCTCCACCTGTTCGGCCGAGAACGGCGCAAAGACAAAAGAGCTTGCCGCGTTGCGCACCTCATGCGCGCAGGAGAAAAAAGAGTTCCTGACGAAAAAACAGGAATATGAAGAAAAGATCGCCGCCTGTTCCAGCAAGAGCGAGTCGCTCGCCCAGCGCAAGAGCGAACTGGAGATAAAACATGCGACGGCAGCGCAGGCAATGGCCGATTACAAGAATCTGGAGATCGGCTGCCTTGCCCAGAAAGAGGCGCTGGTCAAACAGGTCCACGAGCTCCAGCGGCAGGCCGACGGCCTGCGTAAAGACCTGTCGGGCGCCGAGACGCGCGCCAGGGAACTGGATTCGGCCAGGGCCCAGGCCAGGAAGCAGCAGGGAGTCGAAGAAGAACTGGGGCAGGTACGCCGTAATTTTGCCCAGTTGCAGAACGAATTGAAACAGGCCCAGGATCAGAATAAAAAGCTTTCCGAAATCGCGGCCAGGTACGATAAACAGGCGACCGTGCAGGAAGAGATATACCAGGTACGCAAGCAATTGTCCGCAAAAGAGGACGAGAACGACAAGCTGAAGATCCAGGCGGCACAGTGCGCAAAACAGGAAACGCTCAAAAAAGAGCTGGAGGCGGTGCGCAACGACCTCGTCAAGACCGAAGAACAGAAGGCCAGGCTTGAGCAGACCTGCGGCAAGGCGAAAAAACAGCAGCAGGAACTGGAGGCAAAGTTCAGCGGGTTGACCAAGAAACTTGCGGACCTGCAGGATGAGAACAGGAAGCTGCAGGAGACCGCTGCCAGCGGCGCCTATGTCAAGACCGTGCGCCGGGAGATCGAGCATTTGCGCGATGAGCTTGCCCGCTCGCAGGAGGAGAAGAAAAAGGTAGAGCAGTTCGCCGCGAAGAGCCAGCAGGATATCAGGGATACGCAAACAGAGCTTGCCGAGGTGCGCCAGAAACTGAATGCGCTTGAGGCAGCCAATCAGAAACTCCAGAAGGCGTCGGGCCAGGCAAAGGTGCGCGACGCTGCGCTCCAGGAGGTCGAGCTCCTGCGGCAGGAGGTTGAGCAGCTGCGTTCGGAAAACCGCAGATTGAAGGAAAGGGCGGATTCGAAGGCTCAGTCTGCCGCCCGGGCCGTCGTCGGTCACAATGCGGCCCGCACGAAAGAGGTCGTTGATCTGAACAAAAAACTCCAGCTGCTGCAGGGAGAACGCGACCGGCTCGCCGATGAAGTCATGCGCCTGCGTAAACAGCAGCTTGACCTGGTCGAGCAGTGCGCGGGCAAGTTCAAGAAAGAGCCTGTACAGGCGAGCGTTCCGAAACAGGACCTGCCCGACGAGATCGGGAAACTGAAAGAAGAACTGGCTACGACCCAGGAGCTTTCCTATCAGCTGGTGAAAGAGAAGGCGGATTCCCAGAAACGGGAAAAGACGCTGTCCGAGAGATTCACGGAATTACAGGCAGGCAAAGATTCTCTGGAACGGGAAAAGCGGGAGCTTGAGCAAAAGAACAAAGAGCTCGAGGGCCAGTACGAAAAACTCTCCGCGCAGCTGGCGCGCCTGATGGTCCAGTACGGCGAGGCGGAAAAAGAGAAGCAGCGGCTTTCCGGCACAGGCACCGAGTGCCGCAGCGAAGTGCTGTTTGTCCAGAACAAACTCGAAAAGTCGGAGCAATTGATTTCTTCCCTGCAGCTTGAAGTGGAGAATCTCAAGAAGGAGAACAGGGATTTGAACGTCAAGGTGTTCAACGAAAAGGTACAGAAGGAACAGGATGTGGCGCTCGTCCGCGCTCAACTCGAACAGCTGAATGCCCTGAAAGAGGGCGAGTACGTCCAACTCTCCAACCGGTTCCAGGACTACCGGACGCAGAAAGATGCCGAGGTAAAGTCCCTGAACGATGATATCGGCAGGCTCAAGGCCGAGCTCGCCAACGCCCAGGAGCTTTCTTTTCAGATGGTGCAGGAGAAGAGCTCGCTGCAGGGGCAGGCAAAATCCGTATCCGAGCGGCTGCGGGGTCTTGAAGACCGCAACACCCTCCTTGATCAGCAGAAGAAGGAACTGGAGAAGCAGAACGCATTCCTCAAAGATCAGTATGTCTCGGTCTCCCAGGAGATCGAGCGGGTAAAGCTTGACGCGGCGCGGCTTGAGAAGGCCAAGATCCCCCGGGAGATGGAACGGTGCACCGCGGAACTGGACGGCCTGAAGAGACAGTTCGCACTGAAGGACGAGGAATATCTGAAGAAGATCAAAGAGTACGAAACCAAGTACCGCGATTTTTCCGGCGTGGACAGGGACAAGCGCGAGATAGTCCAGGACCTGGCGAAGCTGCGCAACGACTACGAGGAACTGCAGCGCCGGTACGAAATCTCGGAGAAGATCCGCAAGGACCTGGAATCGGTAAAGGAGCGCTACGGCAGCCTGCCCGAGGAGAACGCCAACCTGCACTACAATCTCGGCGTCCTGTACGCGCAGGATCAGAATTACCAGAAGGCCGTCGCGGAACTCCAGAAGGTCGTCGAGCTTCGGCCGGCGGATGCCGAGGCGTACTATAACCTCGGCGTCATATACGGGGAATATTTGAACGACCGGAAGAAGGGACTCGTCTATTTACAGAAGTTTCTTGATGTTGCGCCGAACGACCCCGAGGCGGACAAGATCCGCAAGTACCTGGTGACCTGGAAGGCGTTCGGACAGGAGACAGATGACGTCAAGTAGATTTACCACCGCCAAAGAGATCGCCAAGAAGTACGATCTGTCATATCAGACGATCAACCGGTATTCCGATGCCGGACTTCTGCATGTCGCGTTCAAAAAGGGGAATATCCGCTATTTCGAACGCCAGCGCACCGAGAAACGCATGGCGCACATCATACACATGACGCGGGACGGTTATTCGCTGCTTTTGATCCGTAAAAAACTGGTAGGGATATGAGGGTGAAGCGCTCTGTCTGTATAAGCCTTGTGTTCGTGATGTCGCTGGCACTGCCCCGCTGCGGCGCCGCAGAGGCCGAGGGCGGGTTCCGCGACGCCGATTTCCCGGTCAAAGTCCTTTCCTTGGACCTGCGGGACATGGAGATCGTCGAGGCGCTGAAGTACATCGCTTCAAAAGCCGACATGAACATCATCCCCACCAAGGACGTCGCGGGCAAGATATCCCTTGCCGTGCAGGAAGCGACGCTGCGGGATATCTTTGAGATCGTCCTGCGCAGCAACAACCTCGTGTATGAGAAACGGGGGACCATCTACAACGTCATGACCGAGAACGAATACAAGACACGCTACGGCAAGAGTTTTTACGATCCCCGGGTCTTCAAGATATTCCGCCTTAAGTATGCCGTTCCCGATCAGGCATTGAACCTCCTGAATACCATGAAGAGCGAGGTCGGCAAGGTGTTGATCGAACCGGATTCGGGCGTGATCCTGGTCCTGGATACGCCGGAACGGGTCGAGAACATGGAGGTGACGCTTGCGGCGCTCGACCAGAAATGCGTGATCAAGGTTTTTGACCTTAAATACGCCCGGGCAAAAGACATGGAAGAGAAGTTGAAGACCCAGCTGGACCTGAAAAAAGTCGGGTCGGTCAAGGCCGACGAGCGCACCAATCAGGTCGTGGTCCAGACCCTGCCCGAGCGCATGGAGGAGATCGCCAAGCTTATCGAAGGGCTTGACCTTAAGACAAGGCAGATCCTCATCGACGCGAAGATCATTCAGGTAAAACTGGGGGATGAGGTCAGTTCCGGGGTGGAGTGGGAAGGGCTTTTCAACCTGGGCCAGAAGGACGGCCTGACATACCTGGGCTCGTACCCGTTCAGTTCCGTCCAGTCAGCCACCGCCAGCTGGCGTTCGCGTGAAGCTACCTTTAACTCCGTCGGCACCGTCGGTTCGTACCCGTTCAGCGGCACCACATCCAACGTCTCCGCGGGCAAGCAGAGCATCGCCGCCCAGGAGATGCATGTGGGAATGGTTGGCAGGAACGATTTTGATGTTATAATAAAGTATCTGCAGACGATCGGCAAGACCAGGGTGCTTTCCAACCCCAAGCTTGCGGTGGTCAACAATCAGGAAGCAAAGATCCACGTCGGAGAACGCCAGGCGTATATCACGACCACGACCACCCAGACGCAGACAAGCACGACCGTCTCGGAAGCGGTGACCTATGTCGACGTGGGTATTCAGCTGGCAGTGACCCCCACCATAAACGAAGATGGTTTTGTCACGGTCAAGATAAAGCCCGAGATATCAAGTGTCATTGATTACCTGCAGACTTCAAGCGACAACAGGATTCCGATCATCGACACTTCGACGGCAGAGACGATCGTCATGGTCAAGAACGGGACCAGTATCCTCATCGGCGGCTTAAGCAAGGAAGAAAAAATAAATTCCGTGCAGGGAATGCCGTTCTTGAGCAAGCTGCCGATCATCGGTCTGGCATTCTCGAACAAAACGGACAAGATGGTCCGTTCCGAGTTGATCGTGCTTCTGACCCCCCACGTGGTCCACGGCGACGAGCTGATCACGGGGTACAGCCGCGACTTCGGCTATAAGCTTGACAAGGAGTATCAGGCGTATGGCGATTTCCCCGCCGAGAAGATGGAACTCGAGCTCAAGGCGTATCAGGCGTATCCGGCATTACGGGGCGACGAGCTGATCCCGGAGTTGAAACCCGCGCGAAACTTTTAGGGAGACGGAATGATGAAGACTTACCGTGCGTTCTGTATCGTGTTCCTGGCGGCCTCCGGTCTGATCGCGCATGCCGCGTATGCTCAAGGCACCCCGTCGGAATGCGATAAGCTTAAGAAAGAATACAATGCAGTGACCGTTGACAGGGATAACCTGCTTATCCAGCTGAAAGCTCAAGGGGAAATGAGGAGCCGGGCGGTTCAGGCGGAAGAAGAAGCCAACAAGCTTAAGGCGGAGAAGATAAAGCTGCAGGATGAACTGCAAAAATACAGGGACGGGGCTTCCGCCCTGGAGTTGAAAGCCGGCGACCTGGAAACCGCTACCGGCCAGCTGGTTAAAGAAAACGAGTCCCTGAAGAAATCGATTGAAAAAATGACGTTCGAGTATAAAATGGTGCCTGAGACCAAAAAAGAGATTGCCCGGGTCAAGGGCGAGAATAATTCCCTCCAGAGGAACGTCCAGCAGCTTGAGACGAAGACAAAAGTGCTGACGCAGCAGAAGATCAACGACGACGCCCAGATGGAGGTCTATCGCATGCAAATCAAGGATCTGAAAAAGCGCTATGAGCAGGCGATAGCGAAGAACCGGGTGCTGGAGAAGAAGTCGCAAGCCCTGCCGCAGCGCTTCGCCGAGATCGCGCGGGAAAATAAGACGTTGATCAAGGAAACGGCGCTCATGCACTACAACCTGGGGGTTTTCTACACCAAGAATAAGGAATACACCCGGGCGGTCGCCGAGTTCGAAAAATCGGGAGAGCTCAATCCCGACGACCCGGCAGTCTTCTACAACCTCGGCTACATCCATGCCGAGTACCTGGTAGACCGGCCGAGGTCGATCGAATATTTCAGGAAGTATCTGAGCCTGGTAAAGACCGGCGATAAAGATATGGACTGGGTCAAGAAGTACATCGTAACCTGGCAGACG
>JAQTMD010000005.1:4490-23516 GCA_028714595.1 Candidatus Omnitrophota bacterium | reverse complement strand
CACGGGGCTCAAAGCCGACACTGACCTCGCTCAGCTTCTCCTGGACAGGATCCCTGTCGCATTCCCGATGGCCAAAGGCTCGCCGCTTCCTCAGCAGCTCAAAGGCACGGTGGAAGTCTCGGTCGCAAAGATTACTGCCGGTCCGCAAGGCGTGTCCGGTCTGGAAGCGGACGTGACGATAAAGAACGGCTACATTGCCATGAAAGAGCTGGCCTCGGCCGTCAAAGACCTGAATGAGACCGTCAAGATCACTCCCGCCGAGGTCATCATCAACAGATCAACCTTTTCTCTCGGCGAAGGCAGTATCACCGCGCAGGGGACCATCAAGGATTACCTGGCCCAACAAGTCTTTGACATGAAAGTGGACGTGGAAAAGCTCCGGTTGCAGGATGTGGTGCCCGCGACGGCGCCGGTCAAAGCCGAAGGCCTGGTATCAGGCACTATTACCGCAAGCGGCCGGGGCTTTACGCCGGAAGCGCTCAAAGAGACGCTCTCCGGCCTGGCTACCATGGGGCTGACGCAGGGAAAACTCAGGGATATGAACGTGCTGCGCTCAGTGCTTGATCAGATCAATATCATCCCCGGCCTGTCGCAGCAGCTGGAGCAGGGATTGCCGCAGCGCTGGAAAGAAAAACTTTCCATGAAGGACACGGCACTGTCCGACATAAAACTGCCCATTACCGTCGAGAACGGCCGCCTGCTCATCAAAGACACGGTCATCGGAGCCGATGAATTCATATTCAAGGGAGCGGGTGAAGCGGGTTTGAGCGGCGCGTTCAGCATCCAGGGGGATTTTCTCATCCCCCAAGACCTTTCGCAGGCCATGATCGCGCAGGTCAAGCAGCTGGAATATCTCGTCAATGACTCCGGGCAGATATTGATACCGCTCAAAGTAACCGGTACTGCGGGCGCAAAACCCGTGTTCTTTGTCGACCCGGAATATATTGCCAAGCGCATCCTGGTAGAACAGGGAGCCAGGCAGATATTCAAGTTGCTCGATAAAGCGCTCGGCGGCGGAGAAACGCAGCAGCCAACTGAAGGCCAGGCAGCGCAGCCGTCCCAGAACGCCACGCAGCAGCAGGAAGGCAGCACGCAGCCGACCACCGAAGAAGCGGTCAAAGACATCTTCCGCGGCATCTTCGGCAAATAACCGAAATTACAACCTCGTAGGTTGAACCTACGAGGTTGTAATTTAATTACCTGAAAGTAGGGGATCATGGCAGATATGTTTCAGGAAGGATGGATGAAAGGCGTTGCCGTCACCACAACCTGCCTAGCCGTCATGACCGCCATCGCAGCATCGCGCGGCACCGCGTGCGTCAACAAGACCCAGCTCTTGACCGCCATCGAAGGCAGCCAGTGGGCGTATTACCAGGCAAAAAGCATCAAGCAGAACCTTGTCGAAACACAGAAGAACTCCTTTGAAGTCGAAGCGCTCGGCGCAGCCAACCCCGGACAGTACGCAGCCTATAACGCGAAATTGCAGAGCGCCGTCGAAGAGGCCGCGCGCTATGCAAAAGAAAAAGACGAGATAAAGGCAAAGGCCGAAGAGACCGGCGTACAGAACCGGCTTTTGAACAGGAAAGGCAGTTTCTTTTCAGGGTCGGTAGTCTTTTTCCAGATCGCCATCATGCTTTCGTCGGTGGCTGCCCTGCTCAAGAAAAGATACATGTGGATCTTCGGCCTTGTCTTCGGCGTCATCGCTACAGGTTTGCTCGGCTACGGCCTGTTCCTCAAACCCCTGCTTTTCTAAACACCGGGTAAACACCGGGGACGCGACACCGGGGACGTTCCCTGAGGTGCCACACCATGGCTCTGTAACTATATGTTCATCAGTTAGTTGCAAGCATATCTTCTGCCAAAAGTTGTTTCAGAGGTGATTTCACCACTTCTTTTCGGAACTTTTTGCCATCCTTCACTGTCCAACCAATTGAGACCATGGAAGACATTCCCCGGCAGCTTATAGAACAGGCGCAGAGCGGCGACATGGCAGCCTTTGAGCAGATCTACAGAGCCACCGCAGGCTTCGTGTACAGCGTTGCCTTGCGCATCACCGGCAGCGCCGAGGAAGCGCAGGAAGCGACCCAGGACGTGTATATGAAGGTTTACCGCAGCATCGATAAATTCGAGTTCCGTTCGCAGTTCAAGACCTGGCTCTACCGCATTGCCGCCAACACCGCGATCAATGCCTACAACCGGCAGTCCCGGGATTTCAGGCGCCGCGATGATTTTGACGCCATCCTTGCCGTTGTGCCCGCGAAAGACGATATTGCGGCAGAAGTTTCAGGCCGCGAAGAGCGCCGTTTGGCCGAAGGCCGGCTGCAATCGCTGCTTGATCGTCTTAACCCCGACCAGCGCGCCTGCCTGGTGCTGCGCGAGATCGAGGGGTTGAGCTACGAAGAGATCTCTCAGGCTTTACGCTGCAATCTGAATACCGTGCGCACGCGCCTTAAGCGCGCACGCGAGGCGCTGATGCAGCTCTCAAGCGAAAGGACGTCGCCATGAACTGCGCAAAAGTACGTTGGCTCCTGCTGACCGATTATCTCGACGGACAGGCATCCGAAACGTTGCGCCGCGACATCCGGGAACACCTGAAGTCCTGTGCTGCGTGCGCGGCCTTTGAAAAAGCCGCGGTAGAGAAGGCCTCCCGGCCCTTTACCGGCATTCAGCCGGTCAAACCCCCGGAATCGGTCTGGCAGAATATCAAGGAAGCGATCGCAGAAGAAGATGCGCGGGCCGCAGAATACCGGCCGTCATTTTTGGAGCGGCTGCGCGATCTGGCCCGCGACAATTTCCTGATCCGCAGGCCGCAGTACGCATTCGCCGCGGTGCTGACCGTGGTCATTGCCGTCGTCGTCTTCTTTAATTCTCCGTTGCACCGCCGGATGGTGGTCGAAGATTATCTGCGCCGGGAAGCCGTGTACCTGGCTTCTTTGGACGCGCCTGCAAACGGCGAGGGGGAAAGCGAGCTCGGTCTGGGTACGGCAATAGAAAAATATCTTTTTTAGGGAACTTTTGCGCATTGTGCACAGTCCAAGTTGTTGAAAGGAGGCAATCATGAATTCGAGAACGAAGATCACGACCTGCGCGATAACGACGATCACGGCCCTGGCATGTTCCTCGCAGTTGTTTGCTTATCCGCAGGAGAGCGCGCAACCGGTCCGGCGCCGGCAGACCGCTCAAATGGAAGAAGGCGTACGCCGCGGCCGGATGCAGCGCGGCCCTGATGAGCATTTCGACGCCGTCTTTAAGGAGTTGAATCTCACCCCCGAGCAGCAGCAAAAGCTTTTCGGGCAGCGCAGCTTTCAGGAAAAGCAGCGCGCGGTTTTGCGGGAAAAAATGTCGGTCCTGCGTAAAGAAATGACTGCGGAGCTGAACAAGGAAAAGACCGACCGCAAACGCCTGAAAGTGCTTGTCGACCGCATGAAGGTATTGATGGGAGAGCGCATCCAGCATCGCGTAGAAAGCATCCTCGCGCTCAAGGATATCCTCACCCCCGAGCAGTTCAAAAAACTGAACGAAAAGATGAACAGGTTTGAATTCAGAAAAGGAGGAAGGAATGAGAAAATCAGCCATCATCGCAATTTTAGCCGCTATCCTCGTTGCCGGATCAAGTGCTCCGGGTTTTGCCAGCGACTGGGATAAGGCGGGCAAGGTCCTGGCAGTATTCGAGGGCTTGCGCGTGCTCACCGGCGGCAAGGCAGACGTGATCGGCACGGTCACCGGCATCAATCAGCCGCGCCAGCAGGCCCGCGACCGCGATTGTGACCGGGGCGGCTATGCCCGCCATGACCGCGGCAATCATTACGGTTGGAGCCAGCACGAGCGCTGCACCGCCGAACGCGTCTGGGTCCCGCATTATATGGTAAAGGAAGAATTCGTTCCCGGGCACATCGAATACCGCGACGGCCGCAGGATCATGGTCGATGCGCATTACGAACGGGTAGAAGTCCAGGAGGGAGGACACTGGGAGACAGTTTACCGCAGCTGTCGGTAGGATTGCCGGGGAAAGGTAGCTGTTTCCTCTTCAGGGCCGGGGATCAACCCCGGCCTTTTCTTTTGGGGACGGTTCCCTAAAAAGGACTTGACAAAATGCGGAAGTCTGGTATACTCTGTTTAGTTGTGGTAAAAAGATTAGAGTCCAGTTGGCCGTAAGGGTACGATTGAGAAGACTAACCTTTACGGTTTTTTTCTTTTCTGGAACAGATCATCAAGGAGGAGTATGATACACGCAGCAGAACAGCTTCACCCGAGGGCAGCCACGCAGGAGGCCCCGAGTTTCTACGGCCTGGGGATCGCGCCCAAGATCCTGGAAATCTTAGAAAAGATTAAATTCCGCGTGCCCACGCCCATCCAACAGAAAGCCATTCCGCCGGCCATCCAGGGCAAGGACGTAATCGGCGTCGCCCAGACCGGAACCGGGAAAACACACGCATTTGCCATTCCCATGGTCCAGCTCTTAGCGCAGAAAAAAGGCATAGGCCTCGTGCTGGCGCCGACCAGGGAATTGGCAATACAGATCAACGAAGCCTTCAACGGCATTGCCCCGGCATTCGGCATGCACACGGCGTGCTTGATCGGCGGCGCGCCCATGGAGCCGCAGAACCAGGCCTTGAGCCGCAACCCGCGCATCATCATCGCCACGCCCGGCCGGCTCATCGATCACATCGGCCAGTGGCATGTCATGCCCGAAGAGGTGAGCATGCTCGTGCTGGACGAGGCAGACCGCATGCTGGACATGGGTTTTGCCCCGCAGATAGACAGGATACTGAAAGTCCTGCCCAAGAACCGCCAGACCATGCTTTTCTCGGCGACTATCCCCGAACAGATCATGCGCATCGCCTCGCAGCACATGAAACTGCCGGTCAGTATAGAGATAGCGCCGTCAGGCACTGCGGCGGAGACCGTCGCCCAGGAGCTTTTCATCGTCAAGAAAGACGTGAAAAAGAAGCTGCTGGGGAAACTGCTCGCGCAGTATCACGGCGCGGTTTTAATGTTTACCCGCACCAAGTTCGGCGCCCGCAAGCTCTGCCAGGATTTGAAGCACATGGGGTTCAGGGCCGCGGAGATACATTCCAACCGCTCGCTGACCCAGCGCCGCGACGCCCTCGACGGTTTCAAGGCAGGCAGGTACCGCATCCTGGTCGCCACGGACATCGCTGCCCGCGGCATTGACGTCACCGGCATCGAGCTGGTGGTGAATTACGATCTTCCCGACGACGCCGAGAATTACGTGCACCGCATCGGCCGCACGGGCAGGGCAGGGCACAAGGGCCGCGCCATCTCGTTCGCCATGCCCGACCAGAAAGAGGAAGTACGGAGCATCGAAAAGCTTATCCGCACCACGCTGCCGGTCTCCCGCCATCCGGATATGCCGCCGGAGCAATTCTCCGACGCGGCGCCGCAGCAGCACGGGTACCGGCCCGGCCAGCGCAGCCGTGGGAATTCTCAAGGCCGCAACAAGCATGGAGGCGGAGGTCGTCCCTCAAGATTCCACAGGTAGGAGGCCCGGCACCGAGGGGACGTTCCCTTAGGTACCATGCCAACGGTCACTAACCGCTTATAACTTCTTTAGTTACAAGAACATCTCAGGGGGTCCAGAATATTTTCTTTTGAAAATATCTCTGGCCCTTTTTTATTTGGATAAGGCGCCTCCGGCCCTGTTCAACGGGAACTTTTAAAGGGGCACAGTGGTCTAAATATTCGAGAATGTCACCGTGGAGAAAGTCCCCGGTTTTTTTGCTTGACAGGGGGGAGCAGGTGTGGTACGCTAATCATGTAAATCATACTAATCATGTAAATCATTCATACGGTAAAGGAGCAGCCATGAAAGAGCTTGCAGCCCCCAGGATGTACGGCGCAGTCACGGTGGGAGAGCGGGGGCAGATCGTTATTCCCGTCCAGGCGCGAAAGACCTACCGCATCAAGGCAGGGGATAAGCTGGTGGTCTTTGCCAGGACCGGCGGGCCCATCGGCCTGATGCCTGCCGAGAGTTTGAGCCGTTTCCTCGACCGGGGAGTCGGGGATGTTCCAAAGACAAAAGAAAAGCCGTTGTAACCGGGTATCCATGCATACACGCGTTTGTAGCATATTCGCACTCGTCATGACCTTATTCGCGCATCCTGCGTGGGCTCAGAGTTTCCCGCAGGTGACCTGGGCCGACTGCCTTGCCGAGGCGCACAGGAATAACCCGGAGCTTATCTCTGCGCAGGAGGCCGTGGTACAGAAAGAGGCGGCAAAGACCATTGTCAAAAGCGGCGTTTATCCGCAGGTCTCTGCCAGCGCCGGCGCAACGGCTTCCAAAGCCGAAAGCTCGAAACGCACCGAAAGTTATTCGGCGGGGGTCTCGGGCTCGCAGCTTTTGTTCGACGCGAACAAGACCGGCAGCCGGGTCGAAGCGGCAGGGGAAACTTTAAAAGCCGCGCAGCAGGGTTACCGCTTTACTTCCGCAGACGTGCGCTACGGCCTGCGTTCTGCATTCGTCAACCTGCTCAAAGCCCAGGAATTGATCGCCGTCAACCGGGACATCGCCCGGATGCGCAGGGACAACCTGGAACTCATCACCCTGCGTTACCAGTCCGGCCTCGAGCACCGGGGCGCGCTTTTGACTGCCGAGGCAAATGCCGCTTCCGCGCAGTTCAGTCTCACCCAGGCGCAGCGCAGCATCGAGACCGCGCAGCGCAAACTGTGCAAGGAAATGGGCCGGCAGGATTTTGCTTATCTCGAGGTCTCTTCTGATTTTGATATCCGTGAATCGCCGGCCGGAAAACCCGACCTGGAAACCCTGGCCGGGAACCATCCGTCGACGCTGCAGTCACTGGCAAATAAGAACGTGGCATCTTTTAATATCAAGGCCGCGCAGGCCGACTTTTTTCCCAAGCTTACGGGTTCTGCGGGCGCGACCAAGACCGGCACGCACCTGATGCCGGATAACGGCAGCTGGGACGCGGGCTTGTCCCTGACCATGCCTGTCTTCGAGGGCGGATTACGCTTCGCGCAGGTCGCCCAGGCCCGGGCGGCATTCCGTCAGGCAGCGCAGGATGCGCTGAGCACAAGCTCGTCGGTGATCGTGGACATGCAGTCGGCCTGGCAGGGATTCCAGGACGCGGTCGACGGCGTTGCAGTGAGCAAGAAGTCGCTTGAGGCGGCAGGGGAGCGCTCGAACATCGCCGAGGCCCAGTATGCCACCGGTTTCATCTCTTTTGATTCCTGGATCATCATCCAGAACGACCTTGTCAACGCCAAACGCTCATTCCTTGAGGCCCGGGCAAACGCGCTCCTTGCCGAAGCAGCCTGGATCAAGGCGAAAGGAGAAACGATAGAATATGCGCAAAAATAAATTGATACCTGCCGTCATCGTCATCGTTGCCGTCGCAGCCGCGCTATTGTGGTTCGCCGCCGGCCGCAAAAAGAAGGACACGCAGCTTGTCATTGAGATCAAACCCGTGATCGCCGCCATCGAAAATTCCTTTTCCACTACCGGCGAGGTCCTGCCCCGCAACCGCCTGGAGGTAAAACCCCCGGTCTCGGGCAGGATCGACGAGCTTCTGGTCAAGGAAGGAGAGACGGTCAAGAGCGGTCAGATCCTGGTCTGGATGAGTTCCACCGAGCGCGCAGCCCTGCTTGACGCCGCGCGCGGCCAGGGAGATGAAAAACTCGCCTACTGGAAAGAGGTGTACAAGGGCATACCGCTCATGTCGCCGATCGACGGCGAGGTCATCGTTGCCACCACCCAGCCCGGACAGACCGTGACCACGGCCGACGCGGTGCTCGTGCTCTCCGACCGGCTTATCGTGCGCGCGCAGGTGGACGAGACCGATATCGGCAAGGTCAAGCTCGGCCAGACCTCGGAGATCGAGCTTGACGCCTATCCCGACGCGAAGATCAATGCCGTGGTCGAGCACATCTATTACGAATCCACCACCGTGAACAACGTGACCATTTACCAGGTCGATCTGGTGCCGGAGAGCGTGCCTGACTTTTTCCGCTCCGGCATGAACGCGACCGTCTATTTCATCACCGCGCGAAGAGACAACGCCCTGACCATACCGCAGGAAGCGGTGATACAGGAGAAGGCCGGCGCCTTTGTGCTCGTCAAGACGAACGCGGGCGCAGAGCCTGTGCAGCGTCAGGTGACGCTGGGTATTTTAGACGACAAGAACGTGGAAGTGGTAGCGGGGTTGAATCCCGATGATACGGTGGTGATACGGAGCAAGAAATTCGTGCTGCCTTCGTCGAACACTTCCACCAATCCGTTCCTGCCGCAGCGAACAAGGCCGGGCCAGCAGCAACAGCAGCAGCGCCAAAGCAGATGATCGAACTCACAGACATCCACAAGACCTATCAAATGGGTTCTACCCAGGTCAAGGCCCTGGACGGCGTGTCTCTTTTGATCGAGGCCGGCGAGTTCGTGGCCATCATGGGGCCGTCGGGTTCGGGCAAGTCCACGTTGATGCACATCCTTGGCCTTTTGGACCGGCCTGACTCCGGCTCGTTTTCATTGCACGGCAGGTCGCTGGTAGGCCTGGCCGACGACTGCCTGGCTTCCTTGCGCAATACCCTGGTGGGTTTTATTTTTCAGCAATTCCATCTGCTGCCGCGCATGACAGCGCTGGAGAACGCCGGGCTGCCGCTGGTCTATGCCGGCAAACAGCACATGAAAGAAAAGGCCGAGCAGCAGATCGATGCCGTGGGGCTGCTCGACCGCAAGCGCCACCGGCCCAACGAGCTTTCCGGGGGCCAGCAGCAGCGGGTAGCCATCGCGCGCGCGCTGGTCAATGACCCCATGATCATCCTTGCCGACGAGCCTACCGGCAACCTCGACACCAAAAGCGAAGAAGAGATCATCGCCATCCTCAAGAAGCTTAACAGCCGGGGCAAGACCATCGTCATGGTCACCCACGAGCAGGAGATCGCCGTGCACGCCAGGCGCGTCATCCGCATGCGCGACGGAAAGATCATATCCGATGAGCGCCGGGCGCCTGCCGGCATTGGCCCGGCTGCGTCAGCGCCGCGGAGCGAAAAAGCGACAGCCGCGCAGGTTGCAGGTCCGGGCCGCGACAACGCAGCAGCCCAGGTGGAATCCATCATTGCCGGCCGTTGCTCGGTGGCAGGCAAGGCAAAATTCTTCGACTATTTCAAACAGGCATGGTTCGCGATGTTCAGCCACAAGATGCGCACGGCGCTCTCCGTGCTGGGCATCCTCATCGGCGTGGGAGCGGTCATCGCCATGCTGGCGCTGGGAGAAGGGGCAAAGGCGTCGGTGCAGGCGCAGCTTTCGTCTCTGGGTTCGAACCTGCTGAACATCCACCCGGGTTCTCCGCGCACGCGCGGGGTGGCGCTGGAGGCAGGGACCGTGGCGCGGTTTACCGTTCAGGACATACTCGCGATCAGAGAACTCGGCGATGCGGTCAGGCGCATCAGCCCGTACGTGCGCGGCCGCGGACAGGCGGTCTTTCAGAACAATAACTGGAACAGCCAGGTGGAAGGCGTGTCAATGGAATACGCAGAAATGCGCGCGTCAGTGCCGGCAGTGGGCAGGTTCTTCACCGAGGAAGAGGTCAGGATGCGCGACAAAGTCGCGGTGCTGGGCGTGACCGTGGTGCGCAACCTGTTCGGAGACAAAAACCCGGTCGGGGAAACGATCAAGATCAACCAGATAAATTTCAGGGTCATCGGCGTGCTGCCTGAAAAAGGCGCGGCAGGGTTCAGGGACCAGGATGACACGATACTCATGCCCTATACCACGGCCATGTACCGGGTGCTGGGCAAGCAGTATATCGACAACATCTTCGTGGAGGCCGCAAGCGCCGAAGCGATCGAAACGCTTCAGGACGAGATCAAGGCGATGGTCGTCAAACAGCACCGGATCAGGAAAAATCCCGACGACGCCTTTGAGATACACAACATGTCGGATATCCGCAGCGCCTTAGAGTCCACCACCAGGACCATGTCCATGTTACTGGGGTCTATCGCCGCTATCTCGCTCCTGGTCGGCGGCATCGGCATCATGAACATCATGCTGGTCTCGGTCACCGAGCGCACGCGCGAGATCGGCCTGCGCAAGGCCATCGGCGCCAATAACAACGATATCATGGTGCAGTTCCTGATCGAGGCAGTGCTGTTGTCTTTGATCGGCGGTATCCTCGGGGTCGTGCTGGGAAGCGGCGTATCCGTGCTTATCACCACCTTTGCCAAGTGGGCGGTACGCATTTCCCCGTACTCGGTGGTGCTGGCCACGGCATTCTCCTTTTTCGTGGGCGTGGTATTCGGCATCTGGCCGGCCAGGCAGGCGTCGCGCCTTGACCCCATCGAAGCCCTCCGCTACGAATAAGGCGCACGGGTATCCCATAATAAAGGTTGACAACCCGGGAAAGTATGGTACAATGACTCCCGTAGTAGATAGAGATTAGAAGTCGAGTGCCGAAAGGTCAAGATGTCTAGCCTTTCGGTTTTTTTGTTTTCTGTCTTCATTTACTATAATTCAGAGAAAAGGAGGTAGAACACAATGGTTAAAGGTAAAGTGAAGTGGTTTTCAGACCAGAAAGGTTATGGATTCATCACTCCCGAGAACGGTAAAGATGTATTCGTACATCACAGCGTTATCCAGGGCGAGGGCTATAAGTCCCTCTCCGAAGGACAGGATGTGGAGTTGGAAATAACCCAGGGTCCGAAAGGTGAACAGGCTTCAGTAGTGGTTAAGCTGTAACCTTCAAAAAAGAAGGCGGCCCGATACGTACGTGTCGGGCCGTTTTTTTTGGATTGAGCAATCCCCGCGTTTGCGCTACAATAGAGGAACTATGCCGGTGTACATGATCGTGGAAATAACAGAGGCCGGGGACAAGGCCCGTTACTCCGACCGCTGCGCGGGCAATCCACCCGGACAAACGTGATCTTTGCCGAGGCAGTCAAGCACTAGCAGGGAGGGAGCATGAAGACGGCGCTGAGCGTCAAAGAACTTCGCGCAATCGATGCGTACTGGCGGGCGGCCAATTACTTATCCGTCGGCCAGATCTATCTTTTGGATAATCCGCTCTTGACCAGGCCCCTGAAAAAAGAGCATATCAAGCCCAGGCTGCTCGGCCACTGGGGTACGACGCCGGGGCTGAATTTTCTTTACGTGCATTTGAACCGCGTGATCAGGAAGTTCGACCTGGACATGATCTACGTCATCGGACCCGGCCACGGCGGACCGGCACTGGCCGCAAATTCCTATCTTGAAGGCACCTACACGAAAATGTACCCGGAGATGACGCAGGACGAGGCGGGCATGAAAAAATTGTTCAAGCAGTTTTCATTTCCCGGCGGCATACCCAGCCACGTCGCACCCGAGATACCCGGCTCCATCCACGAGGGAGGAGAACTCGGTTACAGCCTTGCCCATGCGTACGGCGCGGCATTCGACAATCCCGGGCTTATCGTAGCCTGCGTGGTCGGCGACGGCGAATCCGAGACCGGGCCCTTGTCCGCCAGCTGGCACGCCAATAAATTCCTGAATCCTGCGACCGACGGCACGGTGCTGCCTATCCTGCATTTGAACGGCTACAAGATCGCCAATCCCACGGTGCTTGCCCGGCTTTCCCGCAGGGAGCTGGAAAGTTTGTTTGTCGGCTACGGCTATAAGCCGTATTTTGTAGAAGGCAGCGAGCCCGGAAAGATGCACCGGCTGGCGGCAAAAACGCTTGAGACGGTGATCGCAGAGATCAAACGTATTAAAGAAAAGGCGAAAAAACAAAAAGAGCCGCAGCGGCCGCAGTGGCCGATGATCGTCCTGGTCACGCCCAAAGGATGGACCGGGCCAAAAGTCGTGGACGGCAAAAAGACCGAAGGCTCGTGGCGTTCGCACCAGGTGCCGCTCTCCGAACTGTTCGAGAAACCCGGGCATATCAAGATCCTTGAGCGCTGGATGAAGAGTTACCGGCCCCGGGAATTGTTCGATGCGCAGGGCAGGTTCAAAAAGGAGCTGGCAGACCTGGCGCCGGGGGGAAACCGGCGCATGGGCGCCAATCCCCATGCCAACGGCGGTTTGCTTTTGAAGGATCTGAGACTTCCGGATTTCCGCGACTACGCGCTTGTCCTGGATAAGCCCGGGAAGCTCCGCGCCGAGCAGACGCGCATCCTCGGCCGGTTTTTGCGCGACGTGGTCAGGATGAATGCCGCGGAGCGCAATTTCCGCTTGTTCAGCCCCGACGAGAACAATTCCAACCGTCTGGATGCGGTGCTGGAAGCGACGAACCGCCAGTGGATGGCCCAGCGCCTGAAGAGCGACGACCATCTTGCCTGCGACGGCCGGTTGATTGAGATATTGAGCGAACATATGTGCCAGGGCTGGCTCGAGGGGTATCTCTTGACCGGCAGACACGGCATATTTTCATGTTACGAGGCATTCATCCACATCGTGGATTCCATGTTCAACCAGCACGCCAAGTGGTTAAAGACCAGCCGCCGCATCCCGTGGAGAAAACCCATCGCGTCCTTGAATTATCTTTTGACCTCGCATGTCTGGCGCCAGGACCACAACGGCTTCTCGCACCAGGACCCGGGGTTCATCGACCACGTCGTCAATAAAAAGGCGGAGATCATCCGCGTGTACCTGCCGCCGGACACCAATACTTTGTTGTCCGTGACGGATCACTGCCTGCGCAGCCGCAATTACGTGAATGTCATCGTGGCCGGAAAGCACCCGGGCCTGCAGTACCTGAACATGGCCGACGCCATCAAGCACTGCACCTCGGGCATAGGCATCTGGGAGTGGGCAAGCAACGACCGCGGGCAAGAGCCCGACGTGGTCATGGCCTGCTGCGGCGACGTGCCGACCATGGAGACCCTGGCAGCGGTGGACATCCTGCGCCGGCATCTGCCGAAGTTGAAGATCCGCGTGATCAATATCGTGGATCTCATGGCCTTGCAGCAGCCCGCCGAGCATCCGCACGGCCTCACCGATAAGGATTTTGATGCCATGTTCACCGCGGACAAGCCGATCATCTTTGCCTTTCACGGCTATCCCTGGCTCATCCACCGTCTGACCTACCGGCGCACCAACCACGACAACCTGCACGTGCGCGGCTACATAGAGGAAGGTACTACTACCACGCCGTTTGACATGACGGTGCTCAACCGCCTTGACCGTTTTCATCTGGCAGGAGACGTGGTGGAACGCGTGCCGACGATCGGCGCGCGCGGCGGCTACCTCAAACAGATGGTGCGCGACAAGCTCATCGAGCACCGCCAGCACATCACCCGTATCGGCGACGACCTGCCCGAAGTGAAGTCCTGGAAGTGGCCGTATTAGTAGGGGACGTTCCCTAAGGGGACACCCTTGCCTTCCGTAACCGTCTATCTCCCAATAGGATAGAAATTTC
This sequence comes from Candidatus Omnitrophota bacterium, assembly GCA_028714595.1. Taxonomy (GTDB): domain Bacteria; phylum Omnitrophota; class Gorgyraeia; order Gygaellales; family Profunditerraquicolaceae; genus JAQTMD01. The sequence continues at coordinate 10,155 of JAQTMD010000005.1, read as the reverse complement.
GTTAGATTTCCCTCTTTCTTACGTCTGTTAAGGGTAGAAAGGAGGGATGTTTTATGCCAAGAGAAGCGCGATTATTGCTCGATGGAGCCTACTACCATGTCTTGACCAGGGGTAATGACAAGAAGAATCTGTTCCGTAAGCAAAAAGATTATAAGTATTTCCTGCAAGTAGTCAGAGCATATTTGAAGAAATTCAAGGTAGGGATCGTTCATTACTGTATCATGAACAACCACGTGCACTTGCTTGTGTGTTCACACAAAGCCGCCGATCTTCCGAAATTCATGCAGGGGATCCTTCAAGTGTATGCAGCGCATTTCAGAAAACAATATAATGCGACTGGTTTTGTTTTTCAAAACAGGTACAAGAGTTTCCTCATTGAAAAAGAAAGTTACCTGCTGGAGTGCGGCCGGTACATAGGGCGCAATCCGCTGCGGGCAGGGGTGGTGGCCAAGCTTGAAGATTATCCGTGGAGCAGTTATTTCTTTTATGCAAAAGGGTGCCCAGATGATATAATAACTGTCGATGACCCGGAGTATCTTGCTCGCGGCAAGACACCCAAAGCGCGGCAAGAGTTTTACCGCCGTTACCTTGAAGAGCCCCGGCCGTACGACGGTATTATCGACAAAGAGTTTTTGATCTAGCGGGGTGTCCCCTTAGGGAACGTCCCCCACGGGACAGGCCATGACCTTCAACCCTTCGCGTCAAGCGATGGGCACCCAGGCCTGCATAAAAGGTCATGGAAGTATTCATCGGTTTCGAAAACAATCCGCTTCATTTCAGTTGCCCGGCACAGGTCATTTCCTGCCGTGATCCGGCGCGTTTGCCCGGCTGTTTTTCCGAAATAGAACAGGCGCTTGCGCGCGGGATGTATGCAGCGGGATTTGTCTCCTACGAAGCCGGGTATTGTTTCGAAGAGTGCCTGCGGCAGGATAAAGAATACGATTTTCCGCTTTTGATGATGGGTCTGTACGAGCGGCCGGCTGCGCGCGCGAGACAGCCTCAAAAGCCGGGCAGGTTTTGGGTCGATGATTTTTGCCTGAATTCTGATTTTGGCCAATACGCATCGCATATCAAGGCCATCCGCGGCCACATTGCCCGGGGCGACGTTTATCAGATCACGTATTGCGTAAAATTCCACTTTGATTTTCAGGGCGACCCTTTGGCGCTCTACGACGAGCTGTTCGCGGGCCAGCCCGTGCCGTATCCGGCGTATATCAGGACAAAGGAATTCGATATAGTATCCCTTTCGCCCGAGCGGTTCGTGAAGAAGCACGGGATGCGCCTGGTCACCGAACCCATGAAAGGCACCTGGCGGCGGGGCCGCAATCCGGTCTCGGACAAGTACGCGCGCATCAGGTTCGCGCATGACAGGAAGAACCGGGCCGAGAACCTGATGATCACCGACCTTTTGCGCAATGACCTCGGCAGGATCGGCGATACGGTGCGGGTGCCGAAGCTCTTCACCGTGACGGGATACAATACGCTTTTTCAGATGACCTCGACGGTGACCGCTGAAGTCCGGGGGGACATCTTGCTGTATGAGTTATTCGCGGCACTTTTCCCGTCGGGCTCGGTGACCGGCGCGCCCAAGATACGGGCGATGCAGATCATTAAGGAATTGGAGCAGGAGGAACGCAAGATTTATACCGGCGCCATCGGCTATATCGCCCCGGACCGCAGCCTGTATTTCAACGTTCCTATTCGCACGCTTTTGATCCAGGGCGGGAAAGCGGAAATGGGCGTGGGCGGCGGCATTGTCTGGGATTCCACGGCAAAAGGCGAGTGGAACGAGGGATTGCTCAAGGCGAGTTTCCTCACCCGTTTAGGGAGGGGACGTTCCCCGAGGTACCACACCAGTGAATTTTAACCTTTTGATCATCATCATGCTGGTCCTGGCGCTGCCAACGCAATGCCGGGCGGTGAATTTTTATGACGGCGCGCGGGCAAAAGAGGGGGTATATTTTCTGACCTATACCTCAATATATTCCGCGGATAAGACCACTGACGCCCGGGGAAAGACCGGCAAGTCCGACTACGATTATACCAAGTCAGAAGAATTATTCCGCTTCTGTTACTACACGCCTGAGGCCGTGTTCACTGCCCTGGTGCCGGTTGCCAAAGTGAAAAGCGGCTACTATGACGCGGAATCATCCGGCTGGGGTGACGCGATCGTCGGAGCAGGATATTTTCTCCCCCTCAAAAGGGCAGATGTCCTTCCCATGGTCTTTGTCAAATTCCCTTCAGGTGAATACGATTCCACAAAGGCCGTCAACGTCGGCACGAACCAGTACGATATCAGGCCGACGGTGTTCCTGTATAAGGCCATCGGCCGTTTCAGCGTTGACGCGGCAGCAAAATACTATTTCCGCCTGGAAAATCCCGGCACTGATGTTTCGCCGGGCGATGAGCTGCATGTGCAGGGGCTGCTGGGCTGGCAATTCACCAAAACCTGCAAGGCCGGGCCCTCGGTTAACTGGATGAGGTCACGCGACCAGAAGTCCGGCAAGACGAAGACGCCCGGCACTGCCCGGGAATCGCTCTCTGCGGGGTTTGATCTTTATGTGCGCATCGCACCCGTCAGCGTCACCCTCACATATCTTCGCGACATCCATACCGAAAATACCACCAAAGGCGACTTCGTGCAGCTCAAAACCTGTTACAAATTTTAGGCCTGTCCCGTGGGGGACGTTCCCTAAGGGGACACCCTTTGTGCGAGTTCCCCTTTTGTCTTGAGAGCAAGAAGGTTTCGCGGTACAATACAATCAAATAACGAAGGGAGGATGCTATGAAGGTGTACATCGTATTCTATTCTCTCTACGGGCATATCTACAAGATGGCCGAGGCAATCGCCGCAGGAGTCCGCGAGGTCAAAGGCGCGGAGGCGGTGCTGCGCCGCGTGCCTGAAACGCTGCCTGACGAAGTGCTTAAAAAGATGGGCGCAGTTGAGGCGCAAAAGTCTTTTGCGCATATCCCCGTATGCACGGTGAATGAACTCGCGCAGGCCGACGCCATCATCTTCGGCACGCCAACCCGATACGGCAACATGGTCGGCCAGATGCGCCAGTTCCTGGATGCCACGGGCCAGCTCTGGGTTAAAGGCGCGCTCGTCGGCAAGCCCGGCAGCGTCTTTACCAGCTCAGCCACCCAGCACGGCGGCCAGGAATCCACTATCCTGACGTTCCATACCAACCTGCTCCATCACGGCATGGTGGTCGTGGGATTGCCCTACGCGTTCCAGGGCCAGATGCGCATCGATGAGATCACCGGTGGCTCTCCCTACGGTGCCTCGACCATTGCCGGCGGCAAAGGCGAGCGCCAGCCCAGCGAGAACGAACTGGCAGGCGCGCGTTTCCAGGGAAAATACGTGGCGGAAATCGCGCTGAAACTCGCAGCGAAAGAGTAACGGACCGAACAACCTATGTCTCAAAGAGTTATAACAGAGCGGTGTGGCACCCCGGGGAACGTCCCCTATTTGAAGGTGGCGACGGTGGCGGCGCGGGCTGCGGGCCGCGTGCACAAAAAGTATTTCCGCAAGAAATTCAAGGTACGCACCAAGGGCGCCTCCTATGACCTCTTGACCGTGGCCGACACCGAGGCCGAAAAGGCTTGCGTGGCGCTCATCAGGAAACATTTCCCTGACCATAATATCCTGGCAGAGGAGAACCGGTATCCGTTGACCGGCTCCGAATATACCTGGGTCATCGATCCCCTTGACGGCACCAATAATTTCGCCTGCGGCATCCCCATTTTCTGCTCGTCAGTCGCCCTGATGCGAAAAGGCGAAGTCATCTGCGGCGCTGTCTTTGACGTCGTGCACAACGAGCTTTTCTCAGCCGGGAAAGGCAAAGGCGCGTTCCTGAACGGCAAACGCATCCGCGTCAACGCAGCCTCGACGCTCAAAGAGGCCATGCTCATCACCGGCTTCTACTATGACCGCGGCAAAGAGATGATCGAGACGCTCGAGCGGATAAAAAAGTTTTTCATGCGCCGGATCCTGGGACTGCGCAGGCTCGGGGCAGCAGCGCTGGATTTGTGTTTTGTGGCCTGCGGCAGGGCTGCCGGGTTCTGGGAATTTGAGCTGTCCCCCTGGGATTATGCCGCCGGTAAACTCATCGTGGAAGAGGCCGGCGGGAAAGTCACCGGCCGTTACGGAGAGAAGACCGAAGTCAGGGACAAGGCCTTTATCGTCGCCTCCAATAAAAAACTCCACCCCATAATGCTTGAGGTCATCAATGAGCCCGACGTATGCTTGAGATAATCAACGAAGTATCGCAGAAACGCCTCCGGGAACTGGATAATTTCCTTTCTTTTATCGGCATCTACGAGGACCACAGGCGCACGCAGGCATTCACGAGGCTGCTGGCAAAAAACCGGGGGCTTATCCGGGGAAAGACCGGTATAGAAGCAGGAGCGGGCCTGGGCATCATCACGGAACTCCTGGTTAAACTCGGGGCGCGCAAGGTCTTTGCCGTCGAAGAGAACGCCTTTTGCTGCCAGTTCCTCCGGAAAAAATTCAAGGGCGATCCGCGCGTGGAAGTGGTGCATGAGCGCATCGAACGCTTCCGTCCGCGGCGCAGCATAGATTTCCTTTTTCAGGAACTGTACGGCGGGCTGCTGCTGGACGAGAGCCTGCTTGCCCTTGAGCGGATAAAATTCGATCCCGGAGCAGTCATCCCTGACGGCGGCGCGATCCTCGCCGAAGAAGTGAGCCTCGCCCAATTGAAAGACCCCACTGTCGACCGCACCCTGGCCCGCCTGCTCGACGACGCCCTGATCACCGACATGTTTCCCTATTTCAGGTTCCGCGCCCCCTCGGTGATCGGCACCTGGAAATTCAGCCGCAGAAAGGTCGACCATTCGCTTGTCTGTAAGGTACGGGGCAGGGGCGGGATCATTGCGTTGGGCATGGAAGTCAGGCACGGCAACGCGCGCGTGACCGGCACCAAAGAATGTTTTAACTGGCCGTATTCTTTTACCCCGGTGAAGTCCGGAAAGTTCAGGCTTTCGTTCAAATACAGGAACGGGGCAACCCGGGTGTACTGGAAATGGCTGTGAAATAAATCAGGATAAATCAGGGCCGTTTTCTTATGAAAAAAAAGAAACGGTCGTTTTTTATATAAGGGGAATTTAGCGGAATGAATCGAGGCGGTATTGGATCTCCCGGGGAGTCAAGAGCAGGATCCAGTACGCGTAGGTAAGGGCCAGGAAGAATGCGCATAATCCCAGGATGATGCCGAGCACTGCCTTGACGGCGTGGCGCCGGTTGTTGGCGAATTCTTTGCTGCGCAGGAAACTGTCCAGGCCGAAGAGTATTGCCTTGACGCCGGAAAAGGCCATTGCCGCGGTCATGGCCAGCAGCAGCGGTTTGCAGGCGGCTATGCCGATAAAGTAAAAAAATATTTCAGCCAGGGGCGGCGCGATCAGCGCGGTCACGGCATAGTAAAAGCTGGTCTGCGCGTCGGTCCAGCGTAATCGTCTGGCGGCCGGGTTCCGTTCAGGGTAATTGCTCGTCACACCGGCCTCTGTTCTTCGTACTTATCCTGTTTGAGAGAGACTGCGGCTTTCAGTTTTTCGGCTTCGCTTTCCAGCTCGTTTATCCTGACTTTGAGCTCGGTGATCGATTCCACGGTCAGCCGGTGGCGTATCTCAAAGCCGAGGAGGATGA
>JAQTMD010000005.1:0-4480 GCA_028714595.1 Candidatus Omnitrophota bacterium | reverse complement strand
CGATCGAGTTCATAGCGCCCTCCAGTTTTTTCCATTATAGCATCAAACCTTGAATTTTCCTTCGGTACAAAAGCTACGGAGAGTTCTCCCCGGAGTTCCCCGAATACCTGCCGCAGGGCCTGCACGTGCTGCGCGTCGAAATACGAGGTGTGGATGACTGCGTATTTGATCCCGTAGTCGCGGATAATGCGTGCGACGTCCGATCGTTCCGCGTCATCGGGAAATTTTTTGTCCGCATCCATCAGGTACCTGAATCCGGGCCGTGAAAGGTAATAATCGAAGTATTTCCCGTCGATACGGGCGATCTGGCCCTGGAACAGGGGATGGCCGTGCACGGTCTGATAAAACTGGATCAGGGTAAAATAGCTGCCGACGGTTTTGTAGCTGGACTGCCAGCCCAGCGGCAGGACCAGCAGGGGCGAGCTTGGAGAGCGCGACGCAAGCTCCCGGTACGCTGCCGGGGCCTCCAGGTTTATGAGCGGAAAAGGCATGGGCGTAAATTCCATGACCTGCAGCGCGAGCAAAAATACGCAGAGCGCTGTTGTGTGCACTCGCCGGGAGTTGTTGAGCGCCAGGAGCCGCGCGACGCCGAACGCGGCGATGATATACAGCGCAATGAAAGCCCCCAGCGAAAAGCGCACCGGGATGCGCAGCTGGCGCAAGGGGCCGGCGCAGACAAAGCGGTAGGGGGCAAGGCAATTGAGTGCGTGGTCTTTGCCGAACGGAAGCGGGCCCAGGGCGATGAGAAAGAAGATCAATGCCGTTGCAAGCCAGAAAAAGATAACGCGGCGCTGCGTGCCAGGCAAATTTCTAAGCCCGGCCAGGGCAAAGACAACGAAGAACAGCGGCACGTAGCCGATAAATACGTTGGTGGGGAGCGCGTCAGGCAGCGGGACGAACGGCAGCCCCCGGTACAGGGAAAGCATCCCGGAAGGCCGCAGGAGCGCAGGCAGGTGCAGCGAAAAATAATCGACGGCGGCGTCGGGCCAGCGCAAGAATCCCGAAGACATTCCCCGCATCGCGCCGGGGAGTTGTATGAGGTAGGCGAGGGTGATGAGCGCGAAGACCGGCAGGCCCACGGCAAAATTCCTGAAATAATCCATGCGCTTGACGCCGGGTTTTACAGCCAGCCTGAACGCCGCGACCAGGAGCAGGATGATCGTCAGGAAAAAGAAATAGGTCAGGTCTTCCAGCAGGCAGAGCCCGGCGACGATCCCGCAGGCAGCGCTGAATTTTGCATGCGCAGTGTCAAAGAAGCGCCAGGCGAAATAGATCGCCCAGGGGAAAAACCAGATGTTGGAAAAATGGAGGAAGTAGGCGCTCTGTGAGATGACATAAGGGCAGAAGGCCAGGGTGATCCCGGCCCAGAGCGCGGCTGGACGGCTGGAGGTAAGGTGAGCGCAGACAAGGTACATGCCCAGGCCGCAGAGCACGAACTGCAAAAGAAAGATCAGGTTCATGCTGACGACGGGAGAAAAGAATATTTGCAGCGGCAAAGACGCCAGGCCAGACGCGAGGATGTAGTTATGCAGCAAAAGCGACGGATTTTGCGGGTAAAAGATGTAGCCGGTGGAGAAATTAAAAGGGGAGCGGCCTGCGGCCAGCGTCTGCTTCAGGTGCCAGATGTTCCAAGCTGAAAGACAGGTGTCGCTCTGGGGAAAACCCGGAAAAAGCCGGGCAAGGTCCAGTATCAGGGGATCGGTATAGAGTATCGCGACCCCCGCCAGCAGCACTACGACCATCACTGTCCACTTCATAATATAGAGGACGTTCCCCCGCTAAAGGTGGCGGCCGTGCGCGTCGAATATCCTGAAACGGCCCACCCTGGTCTTCTGCATGACGAACTGAAGCGTCGAAAGCATCACGCCCAGCCCGTAGCCCAGGCTTTTGGCAAAGCCGATGGACGATGATTCTGCGGTGTACCTCGACGGAGCGGTGATCTCGCCGATCCGATAATTGAAGAAGATGGCCTGGCAGAGGAATTGGTTGTCGAAGACAAAGTCGTCGGAGTTCTCGGCCAGCGGCAGGGTTTCCAGCACTGTCCGGGAAAATGCCCGCAGGCCGGTGTGGTATTCGGAAAGTTTTTGTCCCAGCAGCAGGTTCTGGATGAAGGTGAGGCCCCGGTTGGCGGCGTATTTATAGAGGGGCATGCCGCCCTTTAAGGCCATGCCGCCGAGGATGCGCGAGCCCAGCACCACGTCGAACATGCCTGAGGCGATAAGCCCTGCCATGGCGGTGATGAGTTTCGGGGGGTACTGGTAGTCGGGATGCAGCATGACCACGATATCCGCGTTCCGTTCAAGGGCCCTGCGGTAGCAGGTTTTCTGGTTCGCTCCGTAACCCCGGTTCTGCGGATGCGTGTACACGGTAAGCCCGAGGCTGCGGCAGACTTCCACGGTCCGGTCAGTGCTGCAGTCGTCGACGACCAGTACCTCGTCGACGATGCCGCGCGGAATTTCTTCGCATGTCTTGGCGAGGGTATGCTCCGCGTTATAGGCGGGCATGACCACGACTATTTTTTTGCCTTCGAGCATCGCAGTGCCTTTGGTGGGCGATGGATTTACTATAGCACATCGAGGCTGAATTTCAAGCAGTAAGGGTCCCCCCGTCCGAAAAATGTTTACTCAATCTTGTGCGGTGGTATAATAAGAAAAAAAGGAGGTTGGTATGAAGGAACGCGCTTTAACCATGTTGGAGCTCATCGCGGTGATAGTCATCGTCGGGATCATTGCCACCGTCGCCTTCCCCATGCTGCAGAACGTCATCGAAGATTCCGCGACGCAGGTCTGCGATACGAACCTCAAGGCGATCAAGACCGGTCTTGATCTTTATATCATGGAACGGGGCGCGGTGCCGGGCAGTATCAGCGAGATACCGGATTCATACCTTGAAAAAGGATTTGCCAAAGCCATGTCCGGTAAAGATGCATGGAAGAAGCAAATGGCCTATCGCATCATCGGCTGGAGAGACCGGGGACTGGCGTATGCCCAGCTTTCAATACAGGACCTGGTCAAGGGCAATGTTGCCGCGCTCACCTGTCCGAAAGACAAGACTCCTCCGGCACAGGGCGGCCGCTCGTATTGCCTGAATCCGAACCTTGCCAATATCAACGGCCGGACATACCAGACTCTTTCGCCCGATGTCGCTGTAGTCTCGGAATGCGACCAGCTGCAGGCAGGCACCATCGCGGTTGCCCTTCGGCACCAGCATTATGGGTTCGGTGTAGGCCAGAACACGCCGTTTGCCAACGCGGTATTGTCTACGGGAGTATCGGACGCATTCACGCAAAGCCGTCCGTTAGTTTTGTATATGCACTCGCAAGCCACCTGTGGCGCCTGCCTGGCTGCATGCGGCACAGTCGAAAAAGCCTGTGAAAATGCCAAGGTCATACCTCCCGGGCGTTGCAAGCAAAAAGAGAGGCAGTGTAACGGAGCGTGCTCAGGCAAGTTCTCCGATTGTCAGTAGCCGGGTTTCTATAAAATCTGCTTGTCAGAACCTTGCCGCACCATTACAATAGTATACCTTAACGCGCCAATCCCTTCCTGGTTCACTCGCTCTGCTCGTGAATCAAAGCGTCAGGGATCGGGCGAAGACAGATTACGACGCGCCCATAGCTCAATTGGATAGAGCACTTGCCTACGGAGCAAGTTGTTGGAGGTTCGATTCCTCCTGGGCGCATATAACTTCTCAGCGGAGGAGCGATGGCGGATATGCGGTCAGAAGACGAGAGACAGCTGGGCCTCTTGTCGATCTTCCACAAGATCCTGGGAATTCTCGTCGCGGTGTTCTCGTGCATGTTTATCTTCCACCTGGTCATCGGGATCATCTCGCTGGTGAACCCCGGCGCCCTCGGAGGAAACAACAACCCTCCGCCGGCTATGTTCGGGTGGTTGTTCCTCATCATGGGCAGCGCAGCGATCCTGCTCGGCTGGAGCCTGGGCGTGTGCATGTTCCTGGCGGGCAAGTACCTCACAGAGCGCACCCATTATAAGTTCTGTTTCGGCGTGGCCATTGCCAGCTGCCTGGTGCAGCCGTTCGGCACGGTCCTCGGGATCTTCACCATCATCGTCCTCTCGCGCCTTTCCGTAAAGGCGCTTTTTTCTCAAACGCCCTTGCCGGCCGGCTGATGTCTTCCATGACCAAGACTGCAAACCTGGAAAACGTACGCTGCGACCTCTGCGATTCGCCCGAGTTCAAGATCCTATTCTTGAAGAATGACGCCACGCGCATCCTGCAGTGCTGCGGCTGCGGCCTGGTTTTTATATTCCCCCAGACAGTAGGCAGCCAGACCCTTGCCGCACATTACCAGAACGACCGCACCCTTGACGCCCGGCGCGGGCAGAAGATACGGCGCCTGCGATCTCCCCTGAGCCGCCTGGTGCTTGAATCCTGTCACGGGTATCCTGCTTCGCGGCCCCGGAATTCATTCGAGAAATTCCTGGCGCGTATCCTCAAGCCCTTCGTGGCTACCAATATAGTG
>JAQTMD010000004.1 GCA_028714595.1 Candidatus Omnitrophota bacterium | reverse complement strand
CCTCGCCGCCGCTTGCGGCGATATAAACGGTGTGGCCCCGGCTCTTAAGCCCTTTGCCGAGTGAAAGCGCGTAGCTGGTGATGCCGCCGACGTTCAGGTGCGTGGCAACAAGCAGGATATTCATCCGCCCTCTTTCAGGTAAGAAGTTTTTCTATCGCTTCCAGCACTTCCTCAGCCGTGATCGACTCCATGCATTGCGGCCGGGGACACTTCGATTTATAGCACGGAACGCAGGCAAGCTTCTTCTGCAGCACCACGCAGCGCCGTGCCGGCGGGAGATGGCGCCGGGGGTCGGTCGGCCCGAACAATGCCACCAGCGGCGTGTCCATGCTTGCGGCGATATGCAGCGGCGCAGAATCGGCAGAGACATACACGCCGCAGCGCCTGATAAGACACGCAAGCTGGTTGACCGTGAATCTGCCGCAGGCATTGATGATCTTGGCGTTGCCCGCGCGCTGGATGAGCGCCTGTGCCTGCCCGGCATCGCCTGCAGTGCCGGTCACCACGATCCGGATATCCCGGTGCGTCAACTCATCACAGAGCCTGGCAAGATTTCGCAGCGGCCAGACCTTGGTCTGCCAGCGCCGACTCGCCCCGATATTGATGCCCACGAGTTTCTGCGGTCCCATCCACTGCGACTGCAGGAACTCATCCACGGTCTTCTGATCCTGGACCTGGGGGAACATCTCTAAGGCAGGCTCCACCAGCTCGATGCCCAGCTGCTTGAGCACCCTGAACTGGTGCTGGACCGGACCGAGCGGCCCTCCTTCGTCTTTGACGCGGTGGTTGAGCAGGAACGAGAATTTCTTATTATCGTATCCGTAACGGTCAAGCGCCAGCGACAGCCAGGCAAGCAGGTGGCTTCTCCGGTTGTTCTGCAGGTCGATGACCGTGTCGAAATTTTTCTTGCGCACTGCCTTGGCAAGCTTCAGGAAACCGAAAAACCCGGCGTCCCTGCCCTTGAAATCGCAGACCATCAGTTCGTCGATGCGCGGGTTGCGCAGGAGCACCTCCTTGAACTCCTCGCCGACCAGGAAACTTAAGGAGTGGTTTTCTTTGAACTTCTCGCGTATCGCACGCAGGCCCGCAGTGGACAGGATGATATCTCCCAGAGAACTCATCTTTATGACCAGTACCTTGAAGTTTTTGAGCGCCTCGGCATAGACCGCCAGGGTCTTTTCTGCCATGATCTGGAGGCTATAACGCTCTTTGACGCGCGCATATGCGTTTTCGGCGATAGACAGGGCCAGATCCTTATCCTTCATGACCCGCATAATCGCCTCCGCCATCGCCCCCGGGTCCTGAGGCGGCACGATGATGCCCGTCCTGTCGTTCTCGATGATATCGATGACGCCGCCGACTGCCGTTGCGACCACCGGCACGCCGCAGGCCTGGGCTTCGATGATCACCCGGCCGAATGCCTCCTGCGTCGTAGTAGCCATGACCAGGAGGTCCAGGTGAGACAGGACCCCGGGTATGTCCTTCTGATTACCAAGGAATTGCGTGACCGGCTCAAGGCCCATGCGCCTGACCAGCAGGCGCAGCTGCTCCTTGTACGCGTCTTTTGACGACGGGGCATCGCCGACGATCCACAACTTAATGCTCGGGTTCTGGCGGTACACGCGCGCCATGGCCTTGATGAAATCCGGGTGGCCTTTGAGCGGCGTGAGCCTGCCGATGATCCCCACATCAAAGACCTTGCCCGGCTTTTTGTCGGGCGCGGTGTACTTGAACCGGGAAAGGTCGACGCTGCGGGGGATAAGCCTGATGCGCTCGTACGGAACGCCGAAATCTTCGATCATGTGGCGGGCGATGACGTTGGAGAGCACGATCACCCGCTTGCCCCATCCCATGACAAAACTAAAGGGGTGCTTCTTGTAGTATCCGTGGCAGGTGGTGATAAAGACGCGCTTGGTCCTGCGGCAGGCGAAGTAGGCGCTCCACGCCGGAGCGCGCGAACGGGCGTGGACGATGTCGATCTCTTCTTTCCGGATTATCGCGGCCAGCTCCCCCGCCATGCGGATGATGTTGACGAGAGACTTCTTGTGCACCGGAAGCTGGTAATGAACGGCGCCGGCTGCCTCAAGCTCGCGCACGAGGTCCCCCCCGTTTGAAACCACCACTGCCTTGTGCCCTGCCTGTACCAGGCAGCGCGCCAGGTCAACGGTGCCGCGCTCAACGCCGCCGACATGCAATTCCGGTACTATTTGTAAAACGTTCATCCTTCCTCAGAGTATTTTCTTCAGGGCTTCCCGCACCAGGACGTTGTCGTCAAGGCGCCTGGCCACGGCCCTGCCTGATACGACGCGTTCGACAGCCTCTTCGATCCGCTCCGGTTTCACCAAGTTGATATAGCCGCCCCGCTCCAGGTTGTCCAGAAACTTGCGGTGGCGGCCGGAAAGTCCGCCGCAATCAAACACGACCACCTGTCTGCCGCTTGAGCAGGCTTCGGAGATCATGGAGATGCTCTCGGGCGAAGTCACGATCACGGAACTGGAGCCGATGATCCCGCCCACGGCAAAGGGGTAATTCCTTTCATTGGCGATCACCAGCAGTTTCGTACGGCTGAACCCCTTCAACCGGTGCCTGACCGCCGCCTCTACCTCAGGCGGAGTCCTGCGCGACGTCGTAATCAGGAGCCAGGCCCCGGTCTTTTCGACGGCAGCCTGCAACCCCCCGAGCACCCGGTTCACCGGTCCGGGGCCGAGCGAAAAATCTTTTGAGTCTCCTCCGAGGAGCAGTCCCACGCACGGCCGCGAGGCGATATCCGAAAGCTGCAGCGTATCGATAAGCTGCCTTTTCTGCCCGGCCAGGTATTCTTCATCGATGAGGTTCAGCGCACCGTTTGTTACGACGACGTTCTTTCTTTTCGGCGGACTGTCGTGCCCGGGCATGACCACCAGGTCAAACCTCCTCGTGGAAAAAAACGACGGCCGCATGATCACAAACGAGAGGGCCTGGTTCTCTCCCGCAAGCTGGTAATTTATCGGGACGAGACTGGATCCGGCCGAGATGATGATATCCGGCTTGACTGCCAGAACCGACCGCAGGTTAGCGCGGTCAAGGCACGCGCGCAGGCACCAGAGACACCCCTGACAGATATATTTTCCGGAAAGGCAATTCGCCAACCGCACTGCCTTGGCCGCAAGCCCGTTTTTGAACTTCACCTCGTGCGTGACGATTGAAACCGTCAATCCCTTTTCCCGCAGAATATCGGCGGCAATCTTTGCCAGGGACTGCGACTGGCGCAGGTGGCCTGCCTTTGCGTCCGAGAGTATCAGGATCGTCCGCTCGGACGAATACTTCCATATCTTGTACGTCCAGAGATATTCGTGCGGGAACTGCGTGATCAACTTTTCAAAGACCTGTGCCAGGCCCTGCAGATTAACGGCTACGTCTTTCTCTTCGTTGCCGGTCTTTGTGATTTTGAACTCGGGCTGGGCGATGAATTTGATGTACGGGCCGCGTATCCTGACCGGTATCACCGGCACGAGCGCGCAGTCAAGTTTAAGCGCCAGGCGCACCGCCCCCGAAGCCATGGATGCGTTTTTGCCGAAGAATCGTACCTGGGTGCCTGTCCTGCCGCCCTGGTCGATGGTCATGGCCACGGACTCGTTGGCCTGCAGGACCCTGACCAGCTGACGCAGTTCGTGCTCCCGGGAAATGAACGTGGTGCCCTGCGCCCGTCGATAAGAATTCAGGAGCCCCTCCAGCCGCGGGAATTTCTGTTCGCGCACGAACATGCGGAAAGGTAAACCCAGATGCAGGGCCACGATGTTTGCCAGCTCCCATCCGCCGGCATGCATTGCCACAAAGATGATGCCTTTGCCGCGCGCAAAGGCCTTTTGCACGAACGCCTCTCCTTCTTTACTGACATAGGAAGCTACGTAACGCCCGTCGAACCGGGGGATAAGGAATATCTCGATGACGTTCTGGCCGAAGGCCCGGAAAAACCTGCGGGTGGTCCGGCGGATTTCCGGAGTGGTCATGCCGGCGCCGAAGGCGGTCTTGATATTGGCGTAGGCAACGGCGCGGTGCTTCAGGTCCACCAGGTACCACAGGTCGCCCAGCCGCCTGCCGATCCAGAAGCCTGCGGCCAACGGCAGGCTGCGTATGAGGAGGCTTACTATCCTAAACAGGATATACGCGCAATAGTCTATCAAAAAATCTTTTCTTTTCATCTTTGAAATCAAGGTCGACTGCTATGACGAATATCTGCCGGCCGTACTTCTCCCGTACTCCTGCCGGGATACGCACTGCGTCCTTCTGGGTGGTTACCAGCATCGACGGGGCTTGCCCGCCGTGCGGATGCATCAGGGACTCGATGTCCTCACCCGTATAGGGGTGGTGGTCGGGAAAACTGAACCATCCGGCGATCGAGACGCCGATATTTTCCAGAGTCCACTTGAACGAATCGGGGTTACCGATGCCGCAGAACGCGACAACGGATTTCCCCTGCAATGCTTCGACGCTCAAGGCTCTGCGCCTGTCGGCAAGCGGGTAATATTCGCTGGCCGTATGCGTCGCTTCCACGATCACGGCCCGGGGATTGATCCGGACCAGGGATGTGCGCAGATCCGAAGAAACGCGAGGCTCGTAGCTGTTGGTCATGACAAAGACGTCGGCTTCGGCAAGCGTGGAAAGCGGCTGACGCAGGAGGCCCCGCGGCAGCATGTGGCGGTTGCCGAACGGGTTTGAGGCATCGACGGTGACCACCTCGAGGTCTTTGCGCAGGCGCCACTGCTGAAATCCGTCGTCGAGGATGATCGTGTCCGCTTTGAACTGCCGGATCGCCCGTATGGCGGCGCTGACACGATCAGGGCTGACCAGCACCGGGATATCCGGCATGTTCTCGGAGATCATGCATGGTTCATCGCCCATCGTTTCACACGCAGTGGCAGGGCATTCGTTGCCGCCGCCCTTGCGAAAACCGCGGGAGAGCACGCATACCACATGGCCCTGACTTTTGAGGAACCGGGCGATAGTCTGGACCAATGCGGTCTTACCCGTGCCTCCTACCGTTATATTGCCGACACTGATGACCGTGCAGTCGAGGCGCACGGCACAAAGCTTCTGCAGGGACCGTGCAACCCTTATAAGCAGGCCGTAAACCAGGGATAAAACCAGCAAAACGGCCTTCAGTACGCCTGCGCGTATGCCTTTTGCCTTATCAGTCGCAAGATTATACAGGTAACGATTATGGTACACGGCTGGTCTCCAGGCCGACTTGTAAATATATTATTATACATCCTAAGCCCATCAAAACAAAATAGTTTTGTTCCGGGATCAGGGATGGGGTAATCTGATGCTTAAGATAGAAAGACCTGGATGGTGTTTGTTGCGCGGTTAAGCTGGCGCGGGCTAATGAGACAGCCGAAAGAGGAGCAGGCAAGAAGCCTGTTGTTGCAGTTGACACGGGTTACGGCAAGGACGCGCCGGCCCGGACCCTTTGAAACGGCCCGATATATGATGGAGACTTTTTTGCCGTCTACCAGACACTTGAATTGAATCTGCCTTTTGGCAAACTGGGAAGCTACCAGTTTCGGCTCGAGCCGCAGGCTGCCGAAGGAGAATTTGATCCCCAGCATCTCCTCGACCAGCGTATAGATATACCAGCTTGCCGAGCCCGTGAGATACAGGTACCTTCCCCTGCCCTGACCGTCAAAATACTCGGGGATGACCGGAGGCACCTCTGCCCTGGGGTGAACCGCCATAGCGTACAGGGATTCCATGACCGCAAGGCCTTCCGGGATAAATCCCCTGCGGTACAGGGCATTGGCGAACATCACGTTCATGTGGCTGAAGAACGCCCCGTTTTCTTTGTCGCCGTAAGCGAACCCGAATGCCCGGCCCAGGTCCAGATACAGCGGACCGAAATCGGTGTTCAAGCGGAAACCTCCGTACGATTTGTCTTTGAGGTATCGGTTTGCCGATCTCCACGCCCGTGCGATCTGCCCCGGATCCGCGACGCCGCTCATGATCGCGAAGACCTGGGAAGCAAGCATCATGCGCACCTGCCCCCTCTTTTTGCCTTCGCTGCGTCTTCCCTTATTATCGTAATAACCGTTAAAGAAACCTTCGGCAAGCCATTCTTTCCTGCGCAGCCACTCCGACATATGCGTGTATTTTGCGCGCAGATCGTCGATGAGCTCGTCGACGGCAACCGGGGTCTTGGCCCCGCTTAACGAGCGGATCCGTTCAAAATACCTGTCCAGCAGCTTTTGTTTCTTCCGACAGTCTCCATAGTCGACGGGACCGGATATGCGGTCAAGCAGCACCAGGAGTTCGCGGCTGAGCATGACGGTGCCGGTCCTTGCCTTGAGGCCGCCGAGCAGCTGGCAAAGCCCTTTCAGGTTATGGCAGTACATGAAGCTGAAGGCCGCGCTTTCTCCTTTATCCGGCGCCATATCCAGGCCGTCGTTCCAGTCCGCGTTTTCCAGCCGTACGAGGTTGTGCGAACCGACATTGAAGAACTGCACCAGGTGTTGTATGAGCAGATGTTCCAGCACGGTCCCGGTATGCACGGCCCCGGAAGCAGTCCGCTGCAGGAAATCTTTTTGAGACAACGCGGGATCGAGCCGGCGGCCGCGATCGATCCGGTGGTCCCTGAAATAAGAAATCCCTTCAAGCAGAAAGCCCGTGTCGCCGGTACGGTCCACGTAGAGCCGGGTGGTCAGATACGGCCAGATACCGTGGTCCATCCACACGCGGTTGATGCGGTTGCGGTCTGCGATAAACGAGCCGTCGCGAGTGATGATCGTGGCATTGGACCCGTCAAGCCGCACCCCCCTGAAACTGCCGGCAATGATGGCCCTGGCCCTCGCGGGCTCGGTCAAAAGGAGCGTGAGCGCATCCTGCCACAAGTCACGCCAGCCCCTGCCGCCCTTGCCGTAATCAAAATGCGGCAGGAAGGAACAACCGAAGAGCCTGCGCAGCGTCGGCTGCAGGCTCACCCAGCGCAGCCAGCCGTTACGGGTCCGGTCGCCGAAATCAAACGCAATACCTGCGAGGCGATCCTGCCAGTATCGCCTGGTCTCCGCTAATTTCCGGTCCACCTTGTGCGGCGTATCCAGGGCCGCAAAAACTCTTCCAACCGCTGCCCTGCCCTTTTGTATGCCCATGACCAGGACATACTCGTGCGCCTGGCCGGGCGCCAGCCGCCTGGTCGCGAACCGGAAGGCAGCGCAGGCTTCTTTTCCGTCGAAACCGGGGGCTTTCTGCGTGACCGGCGCAACAGTCTTGAATACTGCGTCGGGGGTAAAGATGTCTCCTCTGCCGTAAAAATAATCGAGGGTGGGGAATTGGCCGATGGGCGCGCGCGTGGCGCCTTCATAGCCCAGGACAAAGTAGTCCGTCGTGTTGACGGTATGGCCCCGTTCGTCAAAGACCATCGCCGGATGCAGGATGATTCCGAATTTCTCGACCGAGATGCGGTTCAGGAGCGAACTGACATGGCGGTGGTCGCGCAGGTTTTTCTCGGCACGGCCGAATAGAGGGATAAACGACGTCGGCGTAAGCCGCACTGTTTTGCTGCCTGAATTCAGGACGCGTATCCGCATCACCTCCGCAGGGACGTCGTGCGGGATAAAATTCAGGATCTCAACGCGCACGGCCCCGACCCTCTTGGTCACGGTCTGATACAGGAGCCCTGCCTCCAGGCTTGCGCCGGGGGGCCGGGAGAGGCGGACGACTTTCCCGTTCACCGAAAGGAAAAACTCCCTGCAGCAGAGCGGTGAGCTGCGCAGGTCCTCGATACTTGCCGGCGGGGTGAGAAAATGATCGTTATCCTGCTTGATGTCGCCGCAGAGACCGGGGCTGATCGAGGAAAGGAGTCTTCCCCGGGCGTCGGTCAGGGGGAAATACAGGTTGTACTGACGGGGATTTTTTATCCGGAAGGTTCCGTTATCGTCGATAAAATTGTAGATCATGGGACTCGGGATGCGAATAGCAACCCCGCCCCTTCACGCGAGAAAGAGGCGGGGCAGCAAAAAGATCTTTCGAAAAACGCACCAGACGGCTATTTCTTCGTTTTCAGCTTATCAATGGTGTCGCTGAGGAATTTCTTTGCGTGGTCCTGGCAGCCAAACCCGAACGCCAGGGCGAACGCAAGGCCCAATGAACCCAGCACGATGCTGACGATCAACTCGATAAGCCGCGGTGCAATACCCAGCTGTTCCAGCGTGACCATGATCGCAAACACGACCACGATGACCTCGACAGCCTTGGCCAGGATCTTTGCCTGCGAAAGTCCGGCATTGGTGGCAGTGGTCTGCACGATGTTACGAAGCAACGTCGCCATGAACATACCGAGGATCAGGATAAACACGCTGGCGATGATGTTCGGGATGTACAGGAACACGCGGCTGAGCAGATCAGACGCGATGGTAAGACCGACGGCATTGATCGCGACCACTACCGTGATCAGAAGCGTAAGCCAGTAGAAAGCGGTTCCCAGGAGCTCAGAGAGCGTATACGGTATCCCGCCCTTTGCCAGCACGTCATCCAGCTCGATGCGCTCGGACAGATCATCCACCTTGATCGACTTCAAGAGCTTGGTCACCAGCAGCTTGATCAATTTTGCCACCAGCCAGCCGCATACGAGGATCACGATTGCAAAGACCACGTACAGCAGGAACGTACCTGTCTGATAGGCAGCAGTCTTTGCGGGCTCTACGAGGGACACCTGTAAACCTGTTCCAAAATCGCCCATGCCCACCTCCTTCTGTTAGTTATATAACTCTATCACAGCGACGATGTTATGTCAAGAAAAAGCTTCGCCTAGCGTATCTCGATGATCCGCCACGAACCCTCATCAAGCGGCAGGCGCGTCACGCGGCTGCGCACCCTGCTCAGGATAAAGCGCGGTTGACCCAGGTTCTCCAGGGGCACCTGGATAATGAGATTCTTACCGTCCTTCATGCGCAGGATCTCCGGCATTACGACGGGCCTTCCCTTATCCCTGACCCGCATCCCGAAAAAACCCAGTGAGATATTGAGTTTCGGCATTGCGGCGAACGCAATGCGCCTGCTGTAGCCGAGCAGGTCTATGGAAATACCCAGGCTCTTATCCAGAGACCTGCGCAGCTTCAGCCGTATGAAAAGGTTGTTTTCCTTGAGCGAATACGCCAAGTCCGAGAACAGTGCCTCCTCGTCTGCATCCGCCGGTCCAATGCGTGCGCTCGCCGGCGGCTGCACCACGGTATGCCATTTCAGTTCCGGGGTTTTTCTGTTTGCCTCCAGCGAGATCGTCGGGAAATCGCCGAAAAGCTCGTTGCTGCGGGCATAGGTGTACAGGTACGGCGGATTGTACTCGATCTGGCTCGGATAATAATCTATCAGGTCATGTTTTCTGCCGGCTTCTTCCTTGCTCAAGGATACCTTTTCCCAGGAGACCCCCGCAATTTTCAGGGGCGGATCGAGCGCGAGGTCCGCGTGATGGCCGCGCGGTTTCGGCCAGCCGACGACATGGATGAGGAACGGATAGACCTTGGGCTGCGCGATCTTTGCATCGAGGTCCCAGAGGGCGATTCGCGTGAACAGATACAGCGACTGGTGGTCACGGTTGGTATCGGCGGGGTGCGAAACGAATATCTTTGTCGGGCGGAAGTCTTCGATCACCGCCTCGATATCATGCAGGATGCTTTCCCCCTCATACGGGGCCCCGGGAGATAGCGCTTCGGGATACTCGACATACGAAATGCGGGTCATGAGACTCCAATAAGGCTTGGTATCCTGCCAGTGCTTCAACAATATCGCCAGCGTCCCGAAGTCAGGGTAGCCCAAAAAGACGACGTCTTGCGCGGGTACCCCCACCGACGCCATCGCCGCTATAGTCTCATGACGCCTGACCTCCCCCATATGCAGGAATTCTCCCGTGCGGAAGGTCAGCCGTTTTTCATAGACGATGAAGGAAAATTCGTTATGGTCGCCGTTGGTATAACAGACGACCCTTACCCGGGCGCCGCTCTTGAGAGCCCGCTGGATGACACCGCCGGTGCCCATCGTTTCATCGTCGGGATGCGGTGCCATGATCAGTACGCGGTCGTCGGGGCTAAACGGCGCAAGCTCTCGGACGGGCTGGGCAAAACCGACGGATCCGCCGGCCGCGACACACAGGACGACTGCAAGGACGAGTTGTTTCCTCACTGCACGACCCTCCCTCTTCCTAATAAGTATACTATTAAAAGAAAGTTTTGCGATTTATTTTCTGATCTGCTGGATAGCCGCAGGGTAAACCGACCATTCGCCGAAGCGTTCGTTGATCCTGTCCACGGCGCCCAAAAGGCGCATGCGTTTCCGGTCAACGGCCAGCAGCTGCAAGGATTGAGCCGGCATAAGGCCCGCTGCAGTCACGCCCATCGCGCGCACACAGACGGTTTTCAGGCGCAATGATTCCAGGATATGGAGGCTGCGGCGAAAGATGACTTCGGAGTCCTGGGTAGGACTGTAGAATTTTTTCTCGCGGGAGAGGAACTCATCGTTATTGTTCAGCCACAGGCAGGAAACGCACGAATCAAAACCTTTTCTTCGCAGGCGGCAGCCGACCATCTCAGAGAGCATGCGCAGCCAGTTTGCCAAAAGCGTACGCGTGGTCAGCACATGTTCGACGGTATACGAGTGGCCGATGGACTTGGGAGGCTCCTCCGGGGCATCCCAGTAATCGACTTCGTCGCTGTCTATGCCGCGGCTGGTCTGCCACATCCAGAGGCCGGTCTTCCCGAACCTGTCGGCTAAAAACGCGGGGTCGGTCCCGGCGAGTTGTCCGCAGGTGAATATCGAAAGGTTGTTCAGGTGCTCTTTGAGGCGCGGACCGATGCCCGGGACTTTTTCCACGGCAAGCTCGCGCAGAAAGGCCGCCACGTCTTTTTCTCCCAGCACCAGCAGCCCATCGGGCTTACGCGCCTTGGCTGCCATCTTGGCAATGATCTTTGCCGGGGCAATGCCGATGGATCCGGTAATGGAAAACTCCTTCCTGATCCTATCCTTGATCCTGCGGCAGGTGTACGCTGCCTGCGTGATCCCGAGCCGGCTCAAGTCCATATAGAACTCGTCGATGGATGCCTGCTCCACGCGGTCGGCATGCTGCACAAGCAGGCGAAGAATCCTCTCCGACGCATACAGGTACTTTGCGGAATCCGCAGATACAAACTGCGCCTTCGGGCACAGGCGAAAGGCCTCGACCGTGGACATCCCCGATGCCACGCCATGCGCCTTTGCCTCATAGGAGCAGGCAGCGACCACCGTGCGGTATTTTTTCCCCCGCGAACCCACGATCAAAGGCTTACCCCGCAGCCGGGGGTCTGCTGCCTGCTCGATGGAGGCAAAAAAGGCATCCATGTCCAGGTGTGCGATAATCCTGTCCATTAGGTAATGTAAGGAATGGCCGGCGGCTTACGTTTTTAGGCGGCGGCAAGATGCCAGGACATGGTCTCGGTATCAAGGCAGAGGCGATACTGATCACTGGCGTCCGAGACATTGAAATAGTAAAGCATCCCCTTGCCTTTGCGCTCTGTCCAGGCGTAGTGGATGCGCTCGACGCGCAATTGGCTGCTCTTGACAAAAAAATAAAGCGGGAATATCCTGCCGCGCATGAAACGTACGATCACCTCGACCGGCTCCCACTGTCCTGCTTCGTCTCCGGGCAGCTTCCTGTCCCAGCGCGCCTGATGATTAAACATATCTTCTGACCACTGATATGACCTTACCGGCGATGACCGTTGATCCCGAGCAACTCAGCGGCCGGTATTTTTTGTTGTGCGGCACCAGCCACATGCGGCTGCCCTGTTTACGCAGAGTCTTGACCGTTGCCTCACCGCCGACAAGCGCTACCACGATATCGCCCTGCCGTGCCTGCTTCTGCCGGCGTACGATCACGATGTCTCCGTCGACAATGCCGGCGCCGGACATGCTGTCGCCCTGCACCCGCAGGGCAAATACATCATCAGCCAAAGGAGCCGCCTCCTCCGGCCGCAGGAAGCCCTCGATATTCTCGTTCGCCTCCAGCGGGCTGCCCGCGGCGATCCTTCCGATGATAGGGATGCCGCATGCCGCATCGGCCAGTTCGATGGCCCGGGCCTTCTTCCTGGCGCGCGCAAGGTATCCTTTGGCTGCCAGGGCACGCAGGTGATCGCGCACCGTGCCGGTGGAGGAGAATCCGAAATGTCTGCCGATCTCCCGGATGGTCGGAGACATCTTTTGAACCGATACGCTGCACGCGATAAAACGCAGGACCTCTTTCTGTTTGGGCGTCAGCGGTTGTGCCATGATCCCAGCATACCACACAAATGTGTGGTAGTCAAGAAAACTAAAAAACCGCCGCGGGGGCGGCCTCTCTGCGTGGCGCACAAAAGCAAAAGCGCCTACATGCCCGGCTGCTGGTGTATCTGGCGCTTCTTCTCCTCCATTTCCCTGACTAAACGCTTTACCAGGTCGTCGATCTCTGTCTGCGAAAGCTTGCGCTCGCCGTACGGATCGGTGGATCTCGCGCCTGAGCCGAGAGCGGGGTTTGAAACGGCAGGAACCGTATCGCAGACCGTAACGCTGATGCGGTCGCCGGCATTGAGCCGGCGCAGCTCATCCGGAGATGCCATGGTCGTGCCGATGACGACCACCGGGGTCTCGGCCACGGGCTTACCGACCATGCTTGCCGGCGTCGGGCCGAAAAAAACGCACAGGTTCTGGGTATTGAACGAGAAGGCAACGTCGCCGATATCGACCTGGCGGGTCGGGAATTCTCCCGACGGCTGCACGTCCCGGACGGGCAAGAACACCTCATCGCCCCATCGGGACGCCGTTGCCTCGCACGGCAGCTTCTTGACGAGGTTCGCGGCGGCTATCGTGTTGTTCAGGTCCGCGGTGAACACAAAATTGTTTACCTTAAATTGTATCTTGATCTCTATCCCCCCGAAAAACCGGCTTGCCCTGTCAGAAGACGCCGAAGGCCTTCAGCCGGCTCTTCAATTCCTGTATCTGACAGTCTTTTTCCTGAAGCTGCCGCTCCTGTTCCGCAACCAGCGCCTCGAGCTGCCGGATCATTTCTTCCTTCTGGACCAGAAGCCCGGTCACCAGGGACAGTTCGTCCACCTGAGAGCGCCTCGCCGTCTTCGACGTCACGCAGCCGCACGCGCCGATCGTAAAACACACCAGAAGCACTATCCCCGTTCCACGCGCTGTACGTTTCATACCGTCAGAACCTCTGCCAGTGCAATACCTCGGCGAGACTTCTCTTTTCGACTTCCCGGAAAACTTCGCCGGTCAAAGGATATCCCAGGGCTACCAGGCTGACGAGCTTATATCCCTGCGGCACGCCCATGAGTTGAACAAGCGTCCCGCCGTAGGGCTTCTTGTCTCCCGCCACCCAGCAGGAAGCGACGCCCAGCGCTGCCGCGGCAAGCATGAGGTTCTCGGTTGCCGCACAGCAATCTTCAAGGTAATACTTGGTATCCTTCGAGAAGACCGCAATGCAGGCAGTGGCAGCAGCGATGAATTTCCCGTGATCGGTAATCCGGCCGATCTCTTTGAGCGTGTCTTTTGCAGTGACCGCTACGAATTCCCACGGCTGGACATTGCGCGCCGTCGGCGCGAAGCGCGCGGCATCCACGATCTTCTCCAGTTCCCGTTCCGGGATGGGCGAATCTGCGAATTCCCGGACGCTGCGCCGTTTCTTTATCAATCCGATGAGATCCATATCCCTCTTGACATCCGTAAATGCAGCACGCTTACCTTTACAAAGCGTAAGCGAATGTCAGCGTGCGAACGGCCTTCGGTACCTGCGCATGGAGAGCGAATTGCTGACCACCGACACCGAACTGAACGCCATTGCCGCACCGGCGACCATGGGATTGAGCAGGAACCCCGTGAACGAATACAGGGCGCCCGCGGCTATGGGGATGCCGATCAGGTTGTAGATGAACGCCCAGAAAAGATTCTGTTTTATCTTTTTCATGGCGTAGCGGGACAGGTCGATGGCCGTGACCACATCACGCAGGTCGTCCTTGATAAGCACGATGTCGCCGGATTCGATGGCGATGTCCGTGCCTGAGCCGATGGCAATGCCGATATCAGCCTGGGCAAGGGCAGGGGCGTCGTTGATACCGTCGCCGACCATCGCCACCTTTGCGCCCTGGGCCTGCAGCTGCTTTATCTTGTCTTCTTTTTCCTGGGGCAGGACTTCGGAAAACACCTGATCCACGCCGATAAAATGCGCGATGGTCTCGGCAGTCCTGGCATTATCGCCGGTGATCATGATCACGCGTTTGCCCATCCTGCGCAGCGCTGCCGCTGCCTCTACGGCAAAATCCTTGAGCGTATCCCCCACGGCAATAAGGCCCACGGTCTTATTGTTGGCGACCACGAACATGACGGTCTTGCCCCCTGCCTCCAGGGCCGCTGCGTCTCCCGATGCCTGCGGCGCAACCTCGATGTTCTTTTTCACGAGGAACGTGCGGTTGCCGATCATGATCAGGTCGTTGTCGAGGCGCGCCATCACGCCTTTTCCGGGCAAGGCGATAAAATCTTTAACGTCTGCGGTCCGGATCGAGCGCTGCCCTGCGCCCTCGACCACCGCCTGCGCCAGCGGGTGCTCGGAGTTCTTCTCAACGGAAGCGGCGATGCGCAGGACCTCGTCTTTGGTCTTTCCGTGATACCCGATATAATCGGTGAGCACGGGCCGACCCCGCGTCAGGGTCCCGGTCTTGTCAAAAACGACGGTCGTCACCCGATAGGCAAGCTCCAGGCTCGCCGGATTCTTGATGAGGATGCCGTTCTGCGCGGCGATGCCCGTGCCGACGATGACCGCCGTCGGCGTGGCAAGGCCCAGCGCGCAGGGGCAGGCGATGATGAGCATTGAAATGAGGGTATTGAGGGCAAACATGAAGTCCTCGCCCAAAAGCAGCCACACCCAGAAGACCGCGAGCGACGAGACCAGGATCGTCGGTACGAACACTGCGGCGATGGTATCCGCGACTTCCTGGATCGGCGCCTTCTTGCCGAGGGCATCCTGGACCATCGCGATGATCTGGGCAAGCATCGTATCCCTGCCCACGCGGATGGCCTCGAACTTGAACGTCCCGGTCTTGTTGACGGTGCCGCAGATGACCTCTTTGCCCGGGGATTTATCAACCGGGAAGCTCTCGCCGGTAACCATCGCCTCATCGATGCTCGAGAATCCGTCCACCACGATCCCGTCCGCCGCGATCCGCTCGCCGGGCTTTACCACGACGATATCGCCGATAGCGACCTCTTCGACGGGGATGGCGATTTCAGCGCCCTGGCGGATGACCAGCGCCGTATCGGGCCGCAAGCCGATCAGTTTTTTTATCGCATCGGAGGTCCTGCCGCGCGCGCTCGATTCCAGATACTGCCCGAGCAGGACAAAGGCCACCAATACTCCCGACGTTTCAAAATAGAGACCGCCCATCTGGGGGGATACCCCGGTCTTCCAGAGCGCAAAGGCCATGAATACGCTGTAGAGATACGCGGTTCCCACTCCCACCGAGACCAGGGTGTACATATTCGCCCGGCGGGTCCGCAGCATCGCCACAAGGCCCTGCATGAAGAACGGCAGGCCGCAGAACATGACGAGCGTTGCTATGACAAACTGGATAAGCGGATTGTTTCTGACCACAAATTCCGAAAGCGGGATACGGTAGGCTGCGGCGATTGCAAGAAAGACCAGGGGCAAAGCCAGAAGGAACGCCGCCCAGAAACGGACACGGATGGAAAGAATATCTGCTGCCCGGGCTTTCCGGGCCTCTTCCAATCCTTCTCCCTTGTCCTGCGCGACGGTCTTGTAGCCGGCTTTCTCGATCGACCTGCGCAACTGCTCCGGGCCGGTCTTGGCGGGATTGTAACGGACAACCGCCTGCTCGGTCGCCAGGTTTACCTGCGCGTCATGGACACCCGGGGAGATCTTCAACGCATGCTCTATGGTCGCCACGCAGGTCGCGCAATGCATACCCACCACCGGGATGACTTCTTTCTTTTCCGGTTCCAGGCGTGCCGTGGGCGTCTCTGCCTGTGCGCGCTCCGCATCCTCGAACTTGTTCAGGCATGCTTTACTGCAGAAAAAATAGGTCATCCCGGGCCGATCGAGCCTTAATCCCTCGGATTCGTCCACTTGCATTCCGCAAATAGGATCGATAGCCACTGTCCCTCCCTTTTTCTTGGGTTATTTATGCTCTTCTTTTCTGGAAACAGGGACGATACCGGCCATCTCGCCGATAACATTGATCAACTCGGTATTGCTCGGTATGACGATCTTCGCATTATTGGTCAATGCCTTTTCAACGGTCTCAAGCCTGCGCAGAAGCTGGGCATTGCCGACAAAATACTGGTTGGCGGCCTCGTTGACCAGCTTGATGGCCTGGGCTTCGCCTTCTGCCTCGAGCACGCGCGCCTGCTTGACGCCGTCCGCCTTTTTGATCTCTGCGCGGCGGGCACCGTCCGCCATGGTCTCGGTAGCAGTGGCAAAGTCAACGGCGGCGATCTTCTCGTTCTCGGCCTTGACGACCTTATTCATGGTCTCCTGAACGTCTTTGGGCGGATCGATCTCTTTCAATTCCGTACGCACGATCTCGATGCCCCATTCCGCGGTCTCTTTCATCAATGTCTTCTGCAATTCCTCGTTGATCTTGCCGCGCTCGCTGTTCGCGGATTTAAGGGTAAGCGTGCCGATGATGTTCCTTAACGTGGTGCGGGCCAGGTTTACGATCTGATACTGGTAATTGTTGACGTGATAGATGGCGCTCTTGACGCTTTGTTCGTCCACCTTGACCTTAAAGTACACCTGGGCGTCGACCCGGGCGTTCAAGTTATCGTTGGTAATGATCTCCTGGGGCTCGGCGTCCACCATGACCTCGGTGACATTTACGTAATACATCTCTTCGATGAACGGGATGATCCAGCTAAACCCCGGTTCGGCAAACCGATTATACTTTCCGAGCCGTTCGATAAGCCCGCGGTGCGTAGGCCTGACGACCCTGACCCCCATGAAAAAGATGATGACTGCTGCGGCAATACCTGTCCACACCACTGCCTGACCCATCGCGACCTCCTTTGAGCCCCCCCGTGCTGCAGAGGCGGCATACCGATCCATTCCCGCACAAGCGGGATGCCGACGCATCCGTTAGCGTCGTGTACCGATTGGATCGGGTATGACCGCAGTTGCACCGGGGAGGGAAATTTTTTTGACCCGGTGATATATTTTATCGCCAAACAAACCGTTGTTCAAGCGTTATTCAACGGTCACTTTCTTCGTCGTATCCCCGAAGCGGGAGCAGGCCGCGTAGACCTCGACCTCATCGCCGGCTTTTAAACCCTCGATCTCGAATTTTGCCGGCTGGCCGTCGGTGCCGGGCTGGGAGCTGAATTCTTTTTTCCCCGCTTCCTCGCCGTTGACACGGACGATGATCAGTTTCACGTAGTGCGTGGTCGGGTCCGATACCGAGTGGGCGGCAAAAATTTCGACGACGCCGTCAGCGACCTTGACCGAGACCGGCCCGGGCGCATGCGCATATGCCGGGGAGAGCGACAATGCGACGATCACACTGACCAGTACGAGTATCCTCATAGAGCACCTCCTTTGATTTTGACGCACGAATCTATTTTTTTCTCTTCTCTTTTATACGGCAGGCCGCCTCGAGCAGCTGCGGGATCTGTTCCAGCCGCTCGACGATCAGGTCCGCCCTGCTCAAGTACTCCTTCGGCAGGCTCGTGGTCACGGCAATACAGAACATGCCTGCACGCTTGGCCGACTCGATGCCGTAGGGCGCGTTCTCCACCACCACGCACTCGCGGGGCGCAAGTCCGAGGGCGCGGGCTGCCATCACATACGGTTCCGGATGGGGCTTGCCTCGCTTTACGTGGTCGCCGGCTATGACGGCTTCGAAAACCCTCAGCACCGTACGCGGCAGGATCTTGTTGACCTCGTGCATGGGCGTGCCGGTGGCCAAGGCCAATCGGTACCCCCTGTCTTTGAGGCAGGCAAGGAATTCCGGCGCCCCCGGGAAAAGATAGCGTTTGAAATAACGCCTGAATATCCTCTGGCGCCGGGAAAATATTTTTCCCAGGATGGACCGACGGGGTCGAATGCCGACATTGCGGAAAAGGCTCTCGAGCGTTTTGTCCCAGCGTTCGCCCTCTTTGGCGTACTCGTCAAAACACGTCACCCTGATACCGTAGGGCTTCAACGCCTCATACCAGGCAAGGTAATGATAGGGCATGGAATCGACGATAACGCCGTCCATGTCAAAGATGACTGCGGCGGGTATCCGGGGGGGGTTTTTCATGGTTCCGGCGATGCGGGCGCGGGCCCCGCGGTTCTTCAGGCTTCCGATGCGCTGTCCAACGGCAGGTTGCGCTCGACGAACTGTATGATCTTTTCCTGGGTCTGGGAATCCACGTGGTAGAATTCCAGCCCCATGCCCGGGTAGATCTGGGGCTGGAGGTGTTTTTCCACCAGCCACACCACCACTGCCTCGACGGAGACCTCTCCCGGCGCAGGTTTGAGGGTAAGCTTGACGTCCACGATCTCGCCGAGGGGATAGGTCTTCTCGACAAAGACCATGAACCCGACGCCGCTTAAGTTGAGGACCTTGCCGTGGTGATAGTCTGCTTCGTGCTTGGATTTGTACTGGACATCAATGTCGAGCGGCAAGCGTTTGAACCTGCGGCGCAGATTTTTTCTCTTGATATCGGCGATAGCCTCGTCTTCTTCGAAACTCCTGAGAGCGCTGTCCAGGTCGTCGTAGAGCTCAAAGACGCGGTCCAGGCAGACCAGGTTGAATGTCTTCCTGATGTGCATGGGCACTGCCACGAATTTCATCTTGCCGCGGTGGTTGACCACGTTCTTGAACGCAAGGGCCAAAGCGGACATCCCGGCATAATCCACCAGTTCCACGTCCTCGAAATCGCAGACCATGTGCTGGTAACCGTTTTCCAGCGCCCAGCCGACTTTCTCCACGAGGTTTGAGGCATTGATATCGATGGTGCCTGCGAGATCCAGGACGCCGGCGCCCTTTATTCTCTTGAACGATATCTCAAGCATGGAACTCCTCACATAGAGATGTGACACCAAACCATCCAGTTGGTTTTGGTGTAGATACGAAGATGTGACACCAATCCTTGCTTACGGATTGGGCGTTCTATTGTTTACCTTATTGTACCATTATTTTTGCGGTTTAACAGCCCTGATATCAGGTCGGCATTGCGCATGGTCGCTCCCTGGTTTGCCTTGATCAAGTCCCGGCCGGCCTTACCCAATGCCGCTGCGCGCCTGTTGTCCGAGACCAGGGACTCGATTGCATCCTGTAACTGCGCCTGACCGGCCACCTGGATGGCTGCCGCGTGCGCAAGGAACAGCTCAGCGATGTCCCGGAAATTGAACATGTGCCGGCCGAACACCACCGGCCTTCCCAGCGAAGCGGGCTCGAGGATATTGTGGCCGCCGCTTGAGACCAGGCTTCCGCCGACAAAGACCGCGTCCGCGAGCGTGTAGAAATACATGAGCTGTCCGACGGTATCCAGAATGAACACCGGCTGCCTGCCCGACGTATCAGCCTGAAAGGGATTCACGGTCCCGGTTTTGGCCGCCTGAGAGACCCGTACCGCCGTAAGGCCCGGGGACCTGTTGACGAGCTCCTCCACCGCCGCAGTGCGTTCGGGGTGACGCGGGGCGATGATGAGCTTAAGCCCTGCCTCTTTCGCACGGAGACCCCGGTATGCGGCGAGGACTATTTCCTCTTCGCCCGCATGGGTGCTGGCGGCTATCCAAAGCCGTTCTTTGCTGCCGAGGCCGAGCTTGAGCCGGTAATCGGTGTAATCCTTTTTCAGTTCGTCGTAATCCTTTATCTTGATATCGAATTTCATATTGCCCGTGACCATGATCTTTCCCGGGGCCATCCCCAGGCGGGACAGCCTCGCTGCGTCCTTCTCGGACTGGACGCACGAAACGCCGATCATGTTCAGGAGGGGTTTTACCAAAGGCCGCGCCAGAAGATAACCGGGCAGAGAACGGTCGGAGATCCGGGCATTGACGACGGCAATGGGAATATTTTTTTTGCTCAAATGCGTAATGAAGTTCGGCCATATCTCGGTCTCGGTGAGCACCACCAGGCAGGGATCGACGCGCTCGACGACCGATCGCGCGATCCAGCTCAGGTCCAGCGGCAGGTAGATAACGACATCGCCTTTTACCGCGATGGACTGCGCGATCTTGTTGCCGGTCGGCGTCACCGTGGAGATGACGAATTGCCTCCCCGGGAGGCGCTGGCGCAACGTTTCGACCAGGTGTCTGACGGACATTGCCTCGCCGACGCTGACCGCGTGGATCCAGACGGGGTTACGGAAGCGCGCTGCCGAAGGCAGCGCCCCCAGCCGCATGCGGAATCCCGCGTGCATCTTCCGCTTGAAAATGAAAACCGGAAGGTACGCCAGCGAAAAAACAAGAAATATCAGATCGTAGAGTACGGTCATGGCTTTTTCAGGAACGGACCCGCTTCTTTAGGCACGCGGGTGCGCCTTGTCGTAAACGCTCTTTAATTTCTCGGTGGTCAGGTGCGTGTAGATCTGCGTCGTGGAAAGGTTCGCGTGACCCAGCAGTTCCTGCACGGTGCGCAGGTCCGCCCCGCGGTTCAACAAGTGCGTGGCAAACGAATGACGCAGGGTGTGCGCTGATACGCCCCGGCGGATGCCGGCGATGCGCAGGTATTTTCCCACGATAGTGCGCACGCCGCGGTCGGTGATGCGCTTTCCTGCCCGGTTCAAAAACACCGCGGACGACTGTTTTTTTCTGTGCTCCAGGTAATCCCGGATCGCCGAAAGCGCCTTGTCTCCCACCGGCGCAATACGCTCTTTTTTGCCCTTGCCGCGCACCTTGACCACGCCGCCGATGAAATCCACGTCGTCAATGCTTAATCCGACCAGCTCGCTGATCCGGATACCGGTGGAGTAGAACGTCTCCAATATTGCCCTGTCGCGAAAACCCCGTTCGTCTTTCGGGATGCTGGATTCGATGAGCCGGCTTGTTTCTTCTTCGGTCAAAAATTCCGGCAGGTGCCTGTCCAGTTTGGGACTGGCAACGCTTGAGATGGCGTTGGCCTTCAAAAACCCCTCGCGCACGAGAAACCTGAAAAACGACCGCAGCGCCGAGAGGTGGCGCGCCATGGTGCGGCTCGAGGCATTCTTTTCCTTAAGCGCAGCCAGGTATTTACGCATGGTCAAATAATCGACGTCGGCCAGCGGCACCGGGCCCAGGAAGCGCAGGAAATCCTCAAGGTCGAGGGTATAATTGAGGATGGTATGCGTTGAGTAGTTGCGTTCGATCTCGAGGTACCGGATGAATTTTTCTACGAATCTATCCATCGGTTTTGGGGGCAGCGTCTGCGTCCGAAGGCAGGTGTTTGGTTATGTAGGTGCACGCAGGATACTTTGAGCAGCCGTAGAAATAGCCGCGCTTCGATTTACGCTGGATCAGCTCTCCGCCGCAGTCCGGCTGCGGGCATTTCACGCCGGTGGTGATGGATTTGGAGAACTTGCACGTCGGGAACCCGGAGCAGCTCAGGAATTTTCCCTTGCGGCCCCACTTGATCACCATGGGCTTGCCGCACAGCTCGCAGACCTCGTCGGTAAAAACGACCTCCTTCTTGATGTGCTTG
The DNA here is from genome assembly GCA_028714595.1 of Candidatus Omnitrophota bacterium. Lineage (GTDB taxonomy): Bacteria > Omnitrophota > Gorgyraeia > Gygaellales > Profunditerraquicolaceae > JAQTMD01. The sequence continues at coordinate 2,411 of JAQTMD010000004.1, read as the reverse complement.
GAGGCAAAGTCAAAACTTGCCTTGAACGGCTTGTAAAAATCCTGCAGGACCTTCGAGCGGTCCAGCTTGCCTTCTTCTATTTCGTCAAGCTCCTCCTCCATGGAGGCGGTGAACTTGACGTCCATGATCTCGGGGAAATACTCGATGAGTATGTCGCAAACCTTGAAGCCCAGCTCCGTGGGGTTGAGGTAGCCCTTGATGCGGTGGACATAACCGCGCTGGATGAGCGTGGAGAGGATAGGCGCGTACGTCGACGGACGGCCGATGCCTTCTTCTTCCAGGATCTTCACCAGCGAGCTGTCGGAAAACCGGGGAGGCGGCTTGGTAAAGTGCTGCGACGGCAGGAGCCCGGCAAGCTCCAGTTTCTCTTCTTTTCCCAGGGGCGGGATCTCGTTCTTCTCTTTTTCCTCCTCGTTCCGGGGATAAAGACGCATAAATCCGTCAAAGACCATCGTGCTTCCCGTGGAGCTGAACTCGTACTCGCCGGCCCGGATATCGACGCTGGTCTGCGCAAAGCGCGCCGCAGTCATCTGGCTGGCCATGAACCGGTTATAGATAAGCTCATAGAGCTTGTGCTGGTCTTCGGTCAAATATTTATGCAGGCTCCCGGCGCTGCGGCTGACCAGCGTCGGCCGGATCGCCTCGTGCGCCTCCTGGGCGAATCTCTTGGTTTTGTATACCGGCGGCTTTTCAGGAAGATACTCTTTGCCGAACTCCCGTTCGATATGCGAGCGCACATGGACGATGGCCTCGGCTGCGACATTGGTGGAATCGGTGCGCATGTAGGTGATAAGCCCGACCGGCGTCTCTTCGCCGATATCAATGCCTTCGTAGAGCTGCTGCGCGAGCATCATGGTCTTGACCGCGTTGAAACGCAGCTTATTGAAGGCCTCCTGCTGCAGGGTGCTGGTGATAAACGGCGCCTCCGGGTAGCGGTTCTTCTCGGTCTTCTTGACCTCGGCCACCACGAACTGCTTTGTCCTGATGTCGGCGCAGAGCCGTTCTGCCTCGTCCTTGTTCTTTATCTCTATCTTTTTGCCGTCCTTCTTGTCTAACTTGGCGGTAAAAGAAGGCGACGCGGCGGTCTTTTTCAACTCGGCAGCTATCTCCCAGTATTCCTGCGCTATGAACGCCTTGATCAGCTTTTCGCGCTCTACGATCAAACGCAGCGCGACCGACTGCACGCGGCCGGCGCTCAAGCCCCGGGTGACCTTTTTCCACAAAAGCGGGCTTAAGTAATATCCCACGATGCGGTCAAGGATCCTGCGCGAGACCTGGGCTTCTACCATGTTCCGGTCGAATTCCCGGGGGGACGCAAAGGCGTGACGGACTGCCTCGGCAGTTATCTCATGAAAATTGACCCGCAGGACCTTCTTGCCCTTGAACGCCAGGTCCTTGATATGCCAGCCGATGGCCTCGCCTTCGCGGTCAGGGTCGGTGGCGATATAAACGCCTTCGGCGTCTTTGGCGTCTTTTTTCAGCTGCGTGACCAGTTTTTTGCGGCCGGCAAGCACCTCGTACGAAGGAACGAAACCGGCGTCGATATCCACGCCCAACTCCTTCTCCGGCAAGTCGATCACATGTCCCATGGAAGGGATTACCGTATAGGAGTTACCCAGTATCTTGCTGATGGTCTTGGCCTTGGTCGGCGACTCTACGATGACTAAATGCTTATCCGGCATCTTGACTCCTCATAAAGAAACCTCCTGGCGCCTGCCGGACCTTCTTCTTCAGCTGAAGCTGGACAAGCGCTGCGGAGATATCCTGAATATTCAAACCTGTTTGCTCTGCCAGCTCATCCAAGCCGGCGTCTTGCGCAGATATTATAGTATACAACAAGCGTTCTGTGCAAGATAAACCTTCGGCAAAACCTTCAGGGATCGCCGAAGCCTGCTTTTCCTGGCAGGGCACAAACGGCATTTCCTCTATAATGTCTTCCACGCGAGTCACCAGCTTTGCTCCCTGCTGGATCAGCTGATTGGTGCCGAATGACCCGGCAGCATCGATATTACCGGGCAGGGCAAAGACGTCCCTGCCCTGCTCTGCGGCAAACCCGGCAGTGATGAGCGCGCCGCTGTTGCGGCAAGCCTCGACCACCAGGACGCCCAGGGAAAGTCCGCTGATCAGCCGGTTCCTGCGGGGAAAATTCTGCTTACAGGGCTCACAGCGCATGGGAAATTCCGAGATCACCGCTCCGTGTGCAGCGATCTCTTCACAGAGCCGGGCATTTTCCGGCGGATACAGGTTGCTCATCCCGCTCCCGATAACCGCAATGGTCCGGCCGCTTGCTTTCAGGGCTCCCCGGTGGGCGCTGGTGTCAATGCCCCGGGCCATGCCGGAGACCACGGTCATGCCCAGGCAAGCCAGCTGGCCGGCCAGATGCGCGGCATTGTTCAGACCGTAGGGCGAGG
>JAQTMD010000003.1 GCA_028714595.1 Candidatus Omnitrophota bacterium | reverse complement strand
TGGGTTTTATTTTTATAAACGCCGCAGTAAGGCTTTTCGGGACCCCGACGGTGACCAGGCCCGCGCCCGAGCGAAGCGCTGCCTCGGCTGCCAGCGCTGCAGCTCCGGAAAACTTCAGAGAACCTGCCAGGACAAAGACATGGCCGAAATCGCCTTTCTGGGAATCAGCTTTCCTTCGTAATAATCGCGTTGGCAACCGCATAATTTTTTACGTGCGAGATGGAGACGTTTATCGAGCAATCCTTTGCCTTGTTGTTCAGCACTTGACAGCAGGGCCTTCCGTTCCTGTCGTTTAATATCTCGACCTCTTTAAGCGCAAGGCCCATGTTGCCCAGCGCCTTGAACACCGCCTCTTTTGCCGCGAAACGGCCGGCAAGATGCTGGTACAGGCTGCCCCTGGTCTTTGCGTTCTCCAGTTCTTTTTTTGTGAACACGCGCTCGATAAAAGAGGCTCCCCACTTCTCTATCGCCTTGCGCAGACGGCTCACTTCAGTGATATCGACCCCCGTACCGACGATCTTCACGTCTCTCTCCTATCGTAACAGCCGTTTCATTTGAATGACTGCCCTGTATAGTCCGACCAGGGCCGCACGGCAGACAATGGAATAACCGATGTTCAACTCTTCGATCTCCCTGATCCCGATGATCCTGCGCACATTGTCATAGTCAAGTCCATGGCCGGCAAACACGCTCAAGCCCCGTGATCCGGCAAAGGTTGCGGCCTGCTGCAACTGACGCAGGAATTTCAAGCGCTGCGCAGACGACCGGGCGCCGGCATACCTGCCGGTATGCAGTTCTATCCGCCGTGCCCCGGTACGGACCGCTGCCTCAAGTTGCTTTTTTTCAGGGTCGATGAACAGGCTTACCGGGATGCCGTGCCGCTGAAGCCCCGCGACCGCGTTTCTGACGAGCGGGAAATGTCCGGTTACGTCAAGACCGCCTTCTGTGGTGACCTCCTGCCGCCGTTCGGGCACGAGCGTTGCCTGGTCGGGTCTGATGCGTTCACAAAAGCGCACGATCTCCGGTGCGATGGACATTTCAAGGTTGAGTCTTGTCCGAACCTTTTTCCGCAGCGCGGCCACATCCCGGTCCTGGATATGCCGGCGGTCTTCGCGTAAATGGACCACGATGGAATCGGCCCCTGCCTTCTCGCACAGTGTCGCAGCCTCGACGATGTCGGGCTCAATGCCGTGGCGCAGCTCGCGCAAAGATGCGATGTGGTCGATATTGACGCCGAGCGCGATCATGTTATCTCAAAAACCCCGTCTTTACCAGATACCACAGGATTACGGCGAGCACAAGCGACGTTACCTTGAGCCCTGCGTTGTAGGTAAAGATGTCCTTGATCTTGAATGCCTTCTTGGCTTTTGTCATCTGTTCAGCGTTGATTTTAAGAACTCTTTGATCTTCTGGAACAGCTCTTCCTTGCCCAGGTCCCGGTACAGGCGTTCCTGGTAGACGACGGAGGTATCGTGACGTTCTTCGGATACGACGATGATCACCGCGTCGGTCTGTTCGCTCAAACCCAGCGCAGCCCGGTGGCGGGTCCCGAACATGCGGCTTAAATCCTGGTTGTCGGTCAGCGGAAAGATGCATCCCGCTGCCGTGATCCTGCCGTCCTGGATGACGAGCCCGCCGTCATGCAGGATGCTGTTGGGGGTAAAGACCGTCTCGATCAGCTCCGGGCTTACCCTGGCATCAAGCCGGACGCCGTTCTCGGCATAGGCGGATAAGGAATCTTTGTTTTCAATGGCGATGAGCGCGCCGACGCGCGTCTTGCAGAGGTTGTCGGTAGCCTTGGATATCTGGGTAAGCATCAGGTCGATCTCTTCCTCTTTCATGGACGTGGCAAAGAAGTGCTGCTGTCCGAGCCTGACAAAACCCTGGCGTATCTCGGGGTGAAAGATGATGAGCGCGGCAATGACCGAAATTGCAAAGAGCTTGTTTAAAAGCCACCCCACGGTGGGCAACCCGGCTGCCTGCGAGAGCAGGAATAAGAAGACCAGGATCAGTATGCCGCGGAATACCTGGCGCGCCCTGGTCCCGGCGAACAAAAGCAGGATGTGGTAGAGGATGAACCAGAGGACCGCGATCTCCAAGACCGGCCGCCAGCTGAGTTCTGCGATTCGGACAAGTGTGTTCATGGTTTCCGTTTTTAATGAAGTATTGCGTTCGTCACGGCGAGCGCCTGGACCACAGGCCGTACGTCATGCACCCGGATGATATTCGCTCCCGAGGCCTGAGCCAGGACACAGGAAGCGATCGTCCCAGCGATCCTGCCCTGTGCCGGTTCACCGGTAATCCTGCCGATAAAAGATTTACGGGATGTCCCGACTGCAATGGGTTTTCCCAGAACTTTGAATTCCGCCAGATTTTTGAGCAGCGCGAGGTTATGTTCAAGGGTCTTTCCGAATCCGATGCCGGGGTCGATGATGATCGAACGAGGGTCGATGCCGGCGTGCACGGCTTTGTCCGTCGCTGCCGACAGGTAGCCCAGTATCTCGCCGAGCAGGTCCGCATAGACGGGGTTTTGCTGCATGGTGCGCGGCCTTGATTTCATGTGCATGATGATGCAGGCGGCCTTATGGCGCGCGATGACCCGTGCCATGGCTTTGGATCTCAGCCCGGAAATGTCGTTGACGATCGTTGCCCCCGCATCGAGCGCCCGCGCGGCGACAGCGGGTTTGCAGGTGTCGATCGATATGGGCACGCGCACCCGCCTGGCGAGTTTCTTGATCAGCGGTACGGTGCGCTTGATCTCTTCGCCGGCTGCTACCGGGAGAGCGCCGGGACGCGACGATTCTCCGCCGATATCGATGATGTCTGCCCCCTCGTCTATCTTTTGGAGGGCATATTCCAGGAGTGCTGCCGGGTCTTTGCCGTAAATGCCGTCGCCGCTGAACGAATCCGGCGTCACATTGACAATGCCCATCACGAGCGGCCGCGCTCCGATGTTGAGCGTGCCTTTGCCGCAGCAGACGCGGAATCGTTTTATCCTGAAATTTTCCAGGGTCCTGTCGAGGTCTTCGGCGAGCGCGGAAAGCCCGAACGGCTGAACTCGAAGCTTATTGATCAACCGGTCGACCTGCGAAAGGCTGCCGATGACCACGCATCCGGCCGACCTGATTTTCCCGGTGATGAGTTCGCGGGGCACGGCTACGTCGCCGCCGCATGAGAGCATTTCCTGTTTGAGGATGTGGCACGCGGCAGCCGGCACGGGTCCGAGGCGCAGCACAACCTGCACCGCCTTGGGAGCCATGATGCGGATGCCGTACGGATCGACGCTGAGTGTTTGAAGGACTTCAGAGAGATCGTTTTCGTTGTGGATTTGGAGTGCGCGGACCAGCATTTAGACGACGTCGGTTTTCTGGATGCCAACGAGTTTCTTTACCGTTTCACCGTCGAGAACCTCCTTCTCGAGGAGCATGTCTGCAAGGCTTTTAAGCTTATCGTTGTGAAGGTTCAATGTCTCGACTGCCCTGGTGTAGCACCGGTCGACGATATCTTTTATTTCTTCGTCGATCAAGTGGGCGGTCTGGTCGCTGTAGTTGCGTTCTTCCACGATGTCGCGCCCCAAAAAGACGAGCCCTTCGCGCCTGCCCAGGGTGATGTTGCCCAGCCGTTCCGACATGCCGAACTGGGTGACCATTTTCCGCGCCATGCCGGTGGCAGTCTCAAGGTCGTTCTGTGCGCCGGTGGTGACTTCTTTGAGCGCTATCTCCTCCGCTGCCCTGCCTCCCAGCATCATGGTTATCTCATCCAGCAGCTGTTGTTTGGTCCAGTAGTGCCGGTCTTCCAGCGGCGGGGTAAAGGTGTAGCCGCCCGCCATGCCGCGGGGTATGATGGAGACCTTTTTGACCGGGTTGACCTCGGGTAAAATAAGCGACAGCAAAGAGTGGCCGGATTCGTGTATGGCAGTGATGAATTTTTCCTTCTGGGACATGATGTGGCTTTTCTTCTCAGGCCCCATCAGCACGCGTTCGATGGAGTGTTCGAAGTCGAGGAGTTCGATCGATTCTTTGTTGAACCGCGCAGCCAGCAGTGCGGCCTCATTGCAGAGATTGGCGAGGTCGGCGCCGGAAAAGCCCGGCGTCTGGCTGGCAAGGGATTTGAAGTCCACTGCAGGAGCGACTTTCAATCTCCGTGTGTGTACTTTGAGGATCTCTTCGCGTCCCTTGATGTCGGGCAGGTTAACTACGATATGACGGTCGAAACGGCCGGGACGCAGCAGGGCCATGTCCAGGGTATCCGGGCGGTTGGTGGCGGCGATGAGGATAAGGCCTCCCGTGGTATCGAAACCGTCCATTTCCACCAGCAGGGCGTTCAGGGTCTGCTCGCGTTCATCGTGGCCGCCCCCGATGCCCGCGAACCGCTGCCTGCCGACGGCGTCGATCTCGTCGATAAAGATGATCGCCCCTTTTCCCGAAACCCTGGCAGCGCGGCGGCCCTGCTCGAAGAGGTCGCGTACGCGGCTGGCGCCCACGCCGACGAACATCTCCACGAAATCAGAACCCGAGATGCTGAAAAAAGGCACGCCCGCCTCCCCGGCTACCGCCTTGGCGATCAGGGTCTTGCCGCAGCCCGGAGGGCCGACAAGCAATACCCCTTTCGGGATCTTACCGCCGAGTTTCTGGAATTTTTTAGGGTCTTTCAAAAACTCAATGACCTCTTTGAGCTCTTCTTTTGCCTCGTCGACGCCGGCAACGTCGTTAAAGGTCACGCGTTCCCTGCCTTTGTCGGAGTGGATCTTCGGCGAGATCTTGCCGAAGGACATGATTCTGTTGCCGATCTGTTCCCCGCGCGAGGCCATCATCCACCAGAAAAATATCAGCAGGCCCACGGGCAGGAGATTTATGAGGATGACGCCCAGAAGCCGCGGAGGCTTGATGTCGAAGCGGTCAAGGTTGTTGCGCATCAGGTCAAGGAGCGCCGGGTCGTTCTCCAAAACATTCACGGAGAAATCAGTCCCGTTTTTGAACTTGCCGAGCAGGACGGTATCGGTCTTGGTGACATAGCTTATCTCGTTAGTCTCTTTGGGCGCCGAGAGGTACTTATAGAACTCAAGGTAGGAAATTTCCTTGGTCCGCATCATCTGCGGGATCGGCGATAAAATGAACAGGTATGCCGCGACCAGGATCGCCAGCCACGCCCAGGGGATCTTCTTTAATGCTTTGCCTTTCTTGAATTTATGTCCGTTATTATTTGCCATTTTTTCTCCTGTCTCAAAACAATATTATATACGTAAATAACTCTAAAATCAAGAAGTTATTATCGTTGATCGAGCCTATTTTTTGAGGTAAAAGGCAAGGGTCCGCGCCTGTTTTTTGACGCGGATGCGGCTGGGAAGGTCAACGATTGAACCATCAGGCCGGTGCAGGCAGAGGCTTTCGACCTCTTTGACGTGAGTGAAGGTGAGCCTGCGGGTATCGCCTTTGAGGCGGCAGAACAAGAGGCGCGTAAGCTGACGGGCCACCGAAGGGTGCAGCGTCAGGAATTTCCTTACGGGTATCCTGGTGCCGCGTCTGGGCATGGCGCGCCGGGCCGCGCTCAGGATATAGTCATAGTCAAGACTTGCGCTTTCAGCGAGGTTGCTCAGCAGTTCTTTGATTGCAGGGCTGTATTTTTTTTCCAAAAGGGGGATCAGGTTGTTGCGGATCCTGTTCCGGAAGTAGATGTCCTGCAGGTTTGAGGCATCGATGCAGGGTTTGATCGATCTTCTTGCCAGGAAACGTTCGACATCTTTCCTGCGGACCTCAATGAGCGGCCTGACAAATTTGATCCCGTACATGACCCGTGCGGCGGCGATGCCGCTCAAACCCTGCAGGCCGGTCCCCCGCAGCAGTCTCATCAGCACGGTCTCTGCCTGGTCGTCAAGCGTATGGCCGAGGGCTATGGCGTCTGCCTTTATCCGGCGGCAGACGTTGACGAGGAACCCGATCCGGGCATTCCGGCACAGTTCCTCGACAGAGCCGTGTCGGCTGAGGGCTTTACAATCGATGCGTGCGCACGTACAGGGCACGCCCAGATTTTTGCAAATCCGTTCTACGAACCGGCTGTCCTGGCCCGAATTTTTTCGCAGCATGTGGTCAAGATGGGCGACGTGAAGATGAATTCCGTACTCCTTCCGAAAACCGGCGAGGCAATAGAGCAACGCGACCGAATCCGGCCCCCCGGAGACCCCGATAAGAACGGTGTCGCCCTTTTTGAAAAGGGCGTATCGACGCATAGTATCACGTACCTTTGTACTCATCATGAGAGTTTATCCGCGTGAGAAACAAAAGGCTCTTTTCTGACTCGGCAAGAGCAAAAAAGAGCCTTTTGAAAAAAAGGATCAGAACGACCAGTTCACCAGGACCATGAATTCCAGAGGTTCTTTGTTGCCGTTGTAGTTGCCGAGACCTATCTGGAGTCCGTCGAGGTTATCGGTCCAGTTCACCAGGCCCAGTTGGAGGCCGTGCATTTCTTTGGCGTAATTGAAGATGCCCCCCTGGAATCCTTTGAACGAGCCTTCGGCGTAATTGACCGCTCCGAGGTTGGCGCCGACTGATTCGCCCTTGGAGAGATTCACCGCACCGTATTGCAGCCCGTGCATGAAACCTTCGGTCCAGTTCACCAGGCCGAGCTGTGCGCCGGTGAAATCGCCTTTGGTGACGTTCACCCAGCCGGATTGCAGGCCGACGAACCGTGCCCCCGTGTAGTTGCCCAGACCGCCCTGCCAGCCGTGAAAATCGCCGTCAACCCAGTTCCCCAGGCCCCATTCCACGCCGGTGACATTGCCGGTAGCGCCGTTTACACCCAGGAAGCTCAAGCTGAAACCGGTGACGTCCCTGTTCAGCGTGTAAAAAAGGTCCAGACGGATACCTTCGATGGATTGATCTTCCGGGACCATTTGTATCGGATTGAACACCGCGAGCTGCAAAAATTTTGCTTCTGCCGCATGAACTGCCCCCGCAAAAACCGCGACGAACAACAAACCTAATAACACCCGTTTACCCATACGCCCCCCCCTTTTTTGTTTTCGCGGAGATAGTATGCAGGTTTTCATCCCGCACGGCAATGCACAATCTTATGCCCTGATTCCCGCGATACCGGACAGCCTGTCCGCATGCTTATTTTTTCAGAATTTTACGAGGGCGTCGTTCGGGAATTGCTGTTTTACTTCGGCAATGCCGACGTCGTACATGCCGCAGCCCACGACATACGGCTCGCCGTCGACCATGGCTTTTTTCACGAACGCTACCTTATATGCTTCGTCTTGTCTTCCGGGTTTCGGCCAGAGGTAGGCTACCCATCCCTGTTCATGCTCCGCCACAAGCTTGTTCATCGCGGCAATGAATCTGAATCCGCGTGAATCCTGCATGTCGATAGTCATGGTGCCTTCGAGATGAGGTTGCGTGGGGTGAACGATCATCCATCCTTGAAGGTCATGAATCCAGATATATCCCCGGCCGTTTCCGAACCTGAACTCGCCGTCGGGGTCCTTGATTTTGGCGAACCCTTCCTTGCCGTCGGTAGCAAGCATTCTCACCGCGTCATTGACCTTCTGTTTTACCATGGTCAGCGTCATTTCTTCGGCGAAACACCGGCTTACCGAAACAATTAAAACGGCACACGCCAGGCACAGAAGCACTTTCCTTACCATGAACCCCTCCTTTGTTGTAAGTTATTTTACATCAGTTTGCGGTATCCTTCAAAGCAATTCTTTTCAAGGCCGCTGTTCAGTCTCAGTAAGTGACGGAGAGTCGCGCAGCGCTCTCTGTTTAAAAAAAGTGGCGGAGAGTGGATTTAAACCACCGGCCAAGCGGGTATGAGCCGCGTGCTCTATCAGGCTGAGCTACTCCGCCAGAGTTGAATTCAGGAAGGAGTCTATCCTATCAGAAAAACCAGGGAATTGCAAGCACCGTATGCAACAGACTTATTATAAGACGAAAAGAAAAATTGTGCTATAATATTTTTATGGGTCGTTCCTGCGGTGTAATCCTCTGTTGTCTTGTGCTGGCGGCGGGCTGCGCCTATCTCGGGTATCTCAAGGACCCGTTCGTCGACATACCCGGTTTTTACCGGGTCAATGAGGCCTTGTACCGGGGCGGCCAGCCTGACGGGCGCGGCTGGCAGCGTCTTCATTCGCTCGATATCAAGACCGTGGTCAGCCTGCGCGGTGAGAATAAAGATTCTCGTCTTGAGAGCGAAGCAACGCAGTCAATGGGCATGCGGTCTTTTGTCATCCCGATGAGCGTGTACACGGCGCCCTCGGACGAACAGGTCATCAAGTTTCTTGAGATTATCCTTGAGCCTTCGAACCGGCCGGTGTTCGTGCACTGCGACAGCGGCAGGGACAGGACCGGGGCCATGATCGCCCTGTACCGCGTGGTGGTCGACGGATGGACTATCAAGCGGGCTTACCGGGAAGCGAGAAACCTGGGCTTCTTTCCGTACCACGGGAAAGAGGCGCCGTTGAAGACGTTCGTCCATCAGCTGAAGGACAAGCAGGAATATTTTCAAAAAGCACGGGAGTTCAAAGCGCGATGAAAAAGTTCATGAAGGTCTTTGTGCTGGTTCCTTTTATCGCCTCCTGCCGCGTCTGTGCGTACGCGTATTCCACGGAGCATCATGCGGTGAACATGGGCCGCGACCTGCTCAATGTCGTTGCCAGTCCGATAAAGGCGGTCGTGTACGAGGGCCCCCGCGATATCAAACAGATGTACCAATACGAGGTCTACGGCCGTGAAAAGCCTGAAAAACGGGGCCTGTTACGCTACAAATTGTTCGCGCTCTGGAGCGCTCCTGCCGTAGAATTGAAGGCCGTGATCAACGGGCTGGTCCAGTCAGTCTCCTTTGCCGGAGATTTCTGCAAGGAACTCCTCTCTATCCCCTTCAGCGATTGATAATTAAATCTAACCTGCTGGAATTTCAATGATTTATGTGTTATACTTTGGGTGAAAGAGGGATTCTCGCCTGAGGACACACTATGAAGAAATCCGCCAAAGTGACAGCGTGTGTGATGGTTGCGGTATGCCTGGCCGGCCCAGGGTATGCGCAAGGATCCCGCGACCTGTACCGGGATCCGGCGACTAATTCCTCCCGCATAGAGCAGTCGATCTTCGAATACCTGAAGGCGGAGCGTACGGACCGGCCCGCCAAGAAACAGGGCGAACCTTTTTCCATTATCGCGCTTTTTAAATCCAGGGCCTTTGCAGCTCCCAAGGACCGTGACCTGGAGCGCAGGCGTCTGCGCGAAGAATGGAGCGAGATGCTGGGGCTGGATGTCTTCTATCCCTATTTCAAGGCGCGGGAAGTGCAGGATAAGATGCAGGAAAAGACCAAGGTAAATTTCTTGAACATGCGGGGAAGGGCGGAGTTCAACGAGGACTCCAAGGAAATCAGGTATATCTTCAAGAGGAGATTTTAGGAAGGCGGCGGGGAAAACGCAGTGGACGGTTTCATTTTTACGCGAGTTTCGTATTGTAAAAATGAGAACCGTCTTTTTGTTTTTATTTGAATATATGGCGCCAGAAGAGGATGATGCCGACGGCTATTGCGTTCAAAGACGCGATCAGGACTACGGCGGCAGCGATGTCCTTGACCAGTTTGATAAGGGTATGATACTTGCGGGTGGTCATGTCGATGATGAGCTCTATGGCAGTGTTGAACATCTCGGCCATGAACACCAGCGTTATGGTCAGGCACAGGGAGATCAGCTCGATGCCGCGCAGCCTGAAGTGCACGCCGGCCAGGAACGCCGCAATGCCGGTCAGAAAGATGATGCGCATGTTGCGGTGGTAAAGGAACAGGTAGGCGATGCCGTTTAAGGCGATCCGGACGCTTTCCCGGAAACCGTGAAAACGGAAGATCCTTCGAAAAACCTTGAGCTTGGGCATGGGGTTATTTGAAGATGATGTAGAGCAATGCCAGTATGACGGCCAGCGAAACGATATAAAAATCGTTGAAATAAAAGAAATCGATGACTTTGTCGCCCAGTGTCGCCGAGGGCCGGGCGCTTGCAGGCGCGGCCGCGTGTTTCCTGAAATCATCGACCTGCTGGCGCTTAAAACGAAGATACACGCCGCCGATCTTATATGCCGGGATGCGGCCCTGCTCTGCCAGGTCAATGATCTCTTTTTCCGTGAGGTTCAAGAGCTGCGCCACCTCGCGGACGGTCAACAGTTTCTCTTCGGACATCGTTTATTTACCGATCTTGCCTGAAGCGACCCACGAATCGATCGCCTTGCGTTCGAATTTCCAGTCGTTCCCCTGTTTCACCGCGGGGATCTTGCCCTGGTTCGCCCATTCCAGGATGGAATTGATCTCGACTTCAAGATAGCGGGCGAGTTCATCCGAGTTCAATATCTCGCCGAGCATCTGGCACTTGCCGTTAAAGATCCCTCCGTCGGCAATGATGAGCCTGGTAGGGAAAATATCGCCGTCGAGGACCGCGGTAGACGAAATCTGGAGGCTCTCCCGCGCCGTGACCTTGCCCCTGACCTTGCCTTCGACGATGATCGTGTCTCCGACGATATCGGCGGTGACCATGGCAGTCGGCCCGATGGTCAGGACGCCCTTGGCGTCAAGGTTGCCGTCGAAACGGCCGTTGATGCGCAGGTTGACCGGGTCCTTGAAACTCAAGGTGCCCTGCATCGAGGCATCGACATCGAGGAACTTCTCGTCAATCTTTTTGCGTAAGGCCATAGTCCCCTCCCTCCGTACTACTCGTTCTTATTGAGCAGCTTCCGTTCCGCACGTCCCAGCACAAACAGGCTGACCAGGGCGAGCACCGACGTTACCAGGCTTGCGCTGTAAAACCCGCACCCTACGGCAAGACCGATCCCGGCAACCACCCAGAGGCTTGCCGCGGTAGTCAGGCCTTTGACCGCTTCCCGCTCCCGTTCACGCATAATGGCGCCTGCGCCGAGGAATCCGATGCCGGTGATGACGCCTGAAGCGATACGTGAAGGGTCTATGTTTGCCACTCCTTTATATATATCAGAAACGAACATGGATGTCAACATGATAAGACAGGAGCCCAGCGACACCAGGATGTGGGTGCGCAGGCCCGCCGCCCTGCGGTGCAGCTGGCGTTCAAGTCCGATCAGTCCTCCGAGCACCACCGACAGCACGAGCCGCATTGCCACATCAAGATCAGAGACCATAGGACCTCCTTCATAACGGGTTGAGGCGCACGTGCCACGACTCGGCAATCATTTCCGCAGCCAGAATCCCAGCCCTGCCACCATCGCGGCATTGTCCATGCAATGCTCGCGCCGGGGAAACAGGACGCGCATTGCCGCAACTTTTGCCTGCTCCATGAACCTGCGGCGCAGCGTCTCGTTTGCGGCGACTCCTCCTCCGACGACGATCGTGTCCGTTTTTCGTGCGGCGGCCGCGCAAAACGACTTTCCGACGAGAGTTTCCATGCAGGCATCCTGGAACGAGGCGCAGATATCGGCGACGTCCTTCGGGCTCAGCCGCCGGCAGCGTTTGACATGATAAAGTACTGCGGTCTTGATCCCGCTGAAACTGAAATCAAAGGGGTCGGCGGTGTTCGAACAACGGAATTTGACGGCGCCCGGACGACCGCTGCGGGCGCGCTGCTCGATGGCCGGGCCGCCGGGATACCCGAGCCCGAGGATCCTGGCGACTTTGTCGAATGCCTCGCCGCAGGCATCATCCCTGGTCGAACCGAGCAGCTCCATGTTTTTGAAGCCCTTGACGAAATAAAGACTGGTGTGTCCGCCTGAAACAACCAAAGAAACGAACGGGAATCGCGGCGCAGGCGCATCAAGCAATGCCGAGAATATGTGGCCGTGCAAATGGTTTACGCCGACCAGCGGCAGGCTGCGGCTACAGGCGACTGCCCTGGCAAAGGAAACGCCGACCAACAGCGCTCCTGCCAGGCCGGGTCCTTCGGTGACCGAGACCAGGGATATGTCTTCAAGCGAAATCCCTGCCCGGCGCAGCGCGCAGTCGGCCACCCCGGGGAGCGCCTCGAGTTGTTTACGGAAGGCGATCTCGGGGATGATCCCGCCGTAGCGTGCGTGGAGCGGCAGGCTTGAACTGACGACGCTGGAACGGATCCGCGTGCCGTTCTCCACGACTGCCGCCGCGGTCTCATCGCAGGATGTCTCTATTCCAAGTACGTTCATATCAGCGCGCAAGCTCCGAGACAAAGACGAACCGGAAGCCCTCTTTTGACAATTCGGGTATGGCGCCTCTGAGTACCTCAAGCGTATTTTTGCGGTCATGGCCGATGCCGATAGCCGAGCCGTTGGCACGGGCTTTTTCTTTGAGGACATCAAGCTGCCGGCGTATATACTCGGGGTCGGAATCGTTATCCAGAAAAACGTCCCGTTTGGCGAAGCGCACCCGTTTTTTCCGGGCGGCTTCCGCGCAGACCGAGCGGGGCGTGACAAAACTGTCCAGGAAAAACATGCGCCGTTTCCTGACCTCGTCAAGGACAATCTCCACGACGCGGGGATCCACGGTCGCTTTTGAGCCCATATGGTTGCTCACTCCCTTGAGCCTCGGCAGCGCCTGTATATCGGCGGAAATGATCGCGCGAATCCGCGCTTCGTCCATGTCCGTCGTGATGGTATCGGGTTCCAGGCCCATCGTTTCGTGCGGCTCCATGGGTAAGTGCAGGATTATCTGAAACCCCATCTTCCGCAGGCGCTGGGCGGCTTCCGGAGCGTGTGCGGTACCGGGCAGGACCGAGAACGTCAGCGGATACGCGATGGCGTCTATCGTCGCCAGGTTTGAAAGCGAATAACCGACGTCGTCGATGACTATGGCAATCCTGCCCTGCGTCTTGACGGCAGCCTTGGCAGGGCGCCGGGTTCGTTCTCCCAGCGGCGCGCGCACGCCTGCGCGCTGCACCGCAAGCATCACGACCAGCAGTATACAGGCGCCGGACAGAATGGCGATAATCGTTTTGTAGAAGTTCGTATAGATGCGGATACCCTTCAGAACGTCGATCGCGCGCATCAACTGGTTGTCGGACCGGTAATCGGGCTCTTTGTCCGATAAAGGTTTATCCCCCTTTTTTTCTATTGACTCGAATATCTCCTTCGGCTCGAGCTTCGTTTCCTTTTTATCGGCGGATTCCTCGTCGGGCGCAAGTTCTATGGTACCGTTTTCCACCACGATGTCCGGCATGATCCCCACGCCGTGGATCATTTTGTTCGACGGGGTAAAATACTTGCTGGTGGTCAACCGCAGGGCTGAGCCGTCTCCCAGCGGTATGATGGTCTGGACAGAGCCTTTGCCGAAGGACTTGGTCCCCAGCACGATCGCGCGCCTGTAGTCCTTTAAGGCGCCTGCGACGATCTCGCTGCCCGATGCAGAGCCTTCGTTGATCATCACGATCAAAGGAAGGTCGATGATCGGCCGGGCGGCATTAGCGGTGAATTCCATGTTCTGGGTAGGGATGCGTCCCTTGGTGGAAACGACGAGCTTGCCGCGTTCCAGGAACTGCTCGCAGACCTCGACCGCGGAGTCAAGCAGGCCGCCGGGATTGTTGCGCAGGTCTATGACCAGCGCGGTCATGCCGGATTTTTTGAGTTTGTCAAGCGTACGCTCGAGGTCCTGCGCGGTATTCTCCCTGAATTCGACGATGCGCACGTAACCGATGTTGTCTTCGATGATCCGGGCGGCCTTGATGTCCTGGATCTTGATTACGCCGCGGACGATCCTGAACTCAAGGAGTTTCTTCTCCTTCTCGCGCAGGATCGTGATGTTCACCGCCTCGCCGACTTTGCCCCGGAGTTTTTTCACGGCATCGGTCAAGGTCATGTCGCGGGTCAGATCGTTATTGATCTTGACGATCCGGTCATTGGCCATCAGGCCCACTTTCCATGCCGGGGTGTCCTCGATGGGGGTTACCACGGTCAAGAGGCCGTCTTTGATGGTGATCTCGATGCCGAGGCCTCCGAATTTCCCCTCGGTATCCACTTTAAGTTCGTTATAGGTGTCCGGGTCCATGAACTGGCTGTGCGGATCGAGCGCCGAAAGCATGCCTTTGAGCGCCCCGTAGATGAGATCTTTTGCCTTGGTTTCGTCGACATAATCCGTTTGGATGATCGCCAGCGTGTCGGAGAACAGTTCCACCTGTCTGAAAAGGTCGCTGGTCTTCTTTTTGTCCTGCGCGGCCACCAGGAGCCTGGCCCTGACGCCGATACACGCGATGAGAACGACGGCAACAAGAACGGTTATTCGTTTACGCATCAGTCAACCTCCGTTTTAACATGTCCCGGACGATCTTGGGATTGGCTTTTCCTTTGGTCCGTTTCATGACCTGACCGACCAGGAACATTATCGAGTTTTCCTTGCCTGCCTTGAAGTCCCCGACGACCTTGGGGTTTTCCTTGATGACCGCTTCCATCTCGGTTGCCAGCGCCGATTCATCCGAGATCTGCACGAGGTTCTTTTCCCTGACGATCGTGCCGGCGTTCTTGCCGCTGTCGATCATTTCAGTCAGTACTGTTTTTGCGGCCAGATTCGAGATCTGACCGGACTCAACGAGCCCGATGATCTCGTTCAGCGCTGCAGGGCTGACCGGTATGTCCGCCAGTTCCTTGTTGCGGCTGTTTGCCTCCTGTGCCATCGGCCCGATAAGCCAGTTTGCTACGGGTTTCTTGTCTTTTGAAGGGAAAGCCTTGAGACGTTCTTCGGCATAGAGAGACGTGTTTTTAGAGATGACCAGGAGCCTGGCATCGTAGAGCGTGAGGCCGTAGTCTTTCATAAAACGCCGCATTTTTTCTTTCGGCAGCTCGGGGATGGTCTTTCGGATCTCTCCTATCCTGCTTTTGTCGATCGTAAAGGGCGGCAGGTCGGGTTCCGGGAAATAACGGTAATCCTTTGCTTCTTCTTTGCTGCGCATGGAAAGGGTCTTTGTTTCCTTCTCGTCCCAGAGCCGGGTCTCCTGCACGATCT
Source organism: Candidatus Omnitrophota bacterium (assembly GCA_028714595.1). Taxonomy (GTDB): domain Bacteria; phylum Omnitrophota; class Gorgyraeia; order Gygaellales; family Profunditerraquicolaceae; genus JAQTMD01. The sequence continues at coordinate 10,016 of JAQTMD010000003.1, read as the reverse complement.
GCTCCCCCGCCGCCTTGAGTTCGAGGTGACGGTTTATCTCGTATTGAAGCGCATCCCTGACGGCCTTAAAGGAATTGAGGTTTTTTATCTCTGATTTGGTCCCCAGCTCTTTTGTGCCCCTCGGCCTGACGGAGATATTGGCGTCGCAGCGCAGCGACCCTTTTTCCATGTCGCAGTCTGAGACGTCGAGGTATTCGACGACGCTTTTTAGGTCCGTCAGGTATTCATAGGCTTCTTCGGGAGCACTGATGTCAGGCTCGGATACGATCTCCAACAGAGGCTGGCCGGTGCGGTTGTAATCGACAAGGCTTGCGTTTCCCCGGTGGATGAGTTTTCCCGCATCTTCTTCCAGGTGCGCCCTGCGGATGCCGATGCGTTTCGTTTGCCCGTTTACCCCGATATCGAGATAGCCGTCCTTGGCGATGGGCAGGTCATACTGGGAGATCTGGATGTTTTTGGGCAGGTCAGGATAGTAATAGTGCTTGCGGTCGAATTTGGTGAATCCCTGGATGGCACAGTTCAGGGCCAGGCCGACTTTGATCGAATACTCGAGCGCCGTCTTGTTCAAGACCGGCAAAGACCCCGGAAATCCCAGGCAGACCGGGCAGACCTGGGTGTTGGGTTCGGCGCCGAAATCAGTCAGGCAGCCGCAAAAGACCTTGGTCCTGGTCTCAAGCTGCACGTGGACTTCCAATCCTATGACGGGTTCGTATTCCATCTGTTTTACAATGACGGCCGGGTTTTATTCCACCGTGTTTTCTGTTCGTAGGCGTGCGCCGTCCTGATGAGCGTCTCTTCATCGAACGGTTTGCCGAGTATCTGCAGTCCGACGGGCAGCTTCTTTTTGGTGAAACCGCACGGTACGGAAATCCCGGGAATGCCTGCAAGGTTTGCCGAGATGGTATAGATGTCCGACAAATACATCTGCAGAGGGTCCTGGGCCCGTTCTCCTATCGTGAATGCGGGCGTGGGAGATGTCGGCGTCACAATGCAATCGAACTGTTTGAAAATCTTGTCAAAATCATTTTTGATAAGCGTCCTTACTTTCAGCGCGCGCAGATAGTATGCGTCGTAATAGCCGTGCGAGAGCGCAAAAGTGCCCAGGAGGATCCTACGTTTGGCTTCCGCGCCGAACCCCTCGCCGCGCGTGCGTTTGTACATGTCGATCATCCTGGAAGCTTTAACGCGCAGGCCGTACTGGACCCCGTCGAAACGGGCGAGGTTTGAGCTTGCTTCGGCAGTCGCGACGATGTAGTACACGGGCACGGCGTACTGCGTATGCGCCAGGGTCACCTCGTGTGTTGACGCGCCGAGGCTTTTCAACTTTTCGATCGCTTCGGTGACAATGGTTTTTACTTCCGGGTCCATGCCCTCGACAAAATATTCCCGCGGGATGCCGATCCGGATATTTTTGATATCCTTGCCCAGGGATTTCGTATAATCAGGGACAGGGATATCCGCAGAGGTCGAATCCATGGGATCATGGCCGGCGATCGCCTCAAGCAGCAGCGCGCAATCATGCACGTCTTTTGCGAAAGGACCGATCTGGTCAAGGCTGGAGGCAAAAGCGATCAGGCCGTAGCGCGAGACCCGGCCATAGGTCGGCTTCATGCCTACCACGCCGCAGAACGACGCGGGCTGGCGGATGGAGCCTCCGGTGTCTGAACCGACGGCAAGGATGGTTTCGTCGGCAGCCACTGCCGCTGCCGAGCCGCCGGATGAACCGCCCGGGACCCGGTCAAGGTCCCAGGGATTGTGCGTGGGGCCGAAACAGGAATTCTCCGTTGATGAGCCGAAGGCGAACTCATCCATGTTGGTCTTGGCGTCAAGGACCAGCGCCCCGGCTTCATGCAATCTGCGGATCACGGTTGCGTCATAAGGAGGTTTGAACCCGGCAAGTATCCTGGAGCAGCATTCCGTGGCAAGGCCTTCGGTGCAAATATTGTCTTTTATGCAGACCGGGATACCCGAAAGAAGCCCGGCGTTCCGGCCGTGCAACTGCGGGGGAGTGCGACGTATTTGTCCCAACCTGCCGTCTGCAAGACGCACGAACGCCTTGACCTTGCCTTCGGTCTCTGCGAGGCGTTTCTGAAGCGATGAAAAGATATCCTCCGGGGTCGCCTCTTTTTTCTTGAGCCTGTCGCTCAGTTCATGCGCGGTCAGTCTATGTAAATCCATTATTCGATCACCTTGGGGACGACAAAATAGCCGCCTTCTTTGTGCGGGGCATTGGCAAGCGTTTTTTCAACAGGCAAAGACGACACAGGCACGTCGTCACGCATCACGTTGGCCAGCCCTGCGACGTGGCTGGTCGGTTCAACGCCGGCAATATCGGCTTTGTCAAGCTGGTCGATAAACTCCAGGATGGCCTCGAGCTGCCTGGAGAGTTCTTCCAACTCTTCCGGCCTTAACTCGATGCGGCTCAAGTCAGCGACATACCGTACGGTTTCTTTGGAAAGCGCCATAACTTCCTCGGATTGAGCGGATTTTAGAGATTAATCTTAACACCAACGGAGGGAAAAGTCAAAGAATTTAGGCGAGTCCCATGAATTCGTCCGGTCATTACGACCTCGCAGGTCGCGTTTGCGAGGTCGTAGTTTCGGGTTGACAAATGCGCTAAAACGACTAAAATAAATGAGTCAATAAGCCCCAAAAAATCGATAGGATACATATAAGGAGTCAATCAATGTCCAAAACCTTCAAAGAGAAAAAAGTCGCCTATCATCTCACCGAGCAGGGCGAATTTATCATCGAAAATTTTAATGCCGCAAAACCCCTGGCGAATTTCTTTCCGGGTATTGCAGGCAAATACGGCATTCCCATGTGGGTTTTTTACGTCAACCGCGGCCAGGCCATAAACTCCTTCGGCACCGACGGTAAAGACGGGGCCATTCTGGAATTCCAGCCGGCGAACAAGGCCTGGCAGCAGACCTCGCTTTTGGGTTTTCGTACCTTTATCAAGGTCTTGGAAGGCTCCCGGGCAAGCTTCTACGAACCCTTCCACAACGGTTTTACCTCGATGGCCTGCGATCTGCAGAACCGGATGTCCATGACTTCCTATGACCTCAAGCTCGAGGAAACCAACAAGACGCTGGGCCTGAAGACGAACGTCGAGTATTTTACCATTCCGCAGGAAGATTTTGCCGGCCTGGTGCGCATCGTGACCATCAAGAACTGCTCGCGCAAAAAGCGCACGCTCCAGCTGCTTGACGGCCTGCCGCGCATCGTGCCCTACGGCATCGCCAACCTGTTCCTCAAAAAATTGAGCCGCACCATCGAGGCATGGATGCGGGTGGAGAATCTCGGTACGGGCGTGCCTTTCTACAAAGTCAATGTCGATCCCATCGACCGGCCGTATGTCATCCACGTCAAAGGCGGCAATTTTTATCTCGGGTTCCACGAGCAGGGAAAAAAGGCGAAACTGATCAGGCCTATCGTCGACCCTGAAGTGATCTTCGGGCCCATCAATGATTTCGCCTGCCCCCGCCGCTTTTTAACCACGCCCCGTTTTAAATACCCCTCGGTCCAGCAGACGCAGTGCAAGACCCCCTGCGGATTCCTCCTGCTCGACCTGAAGTTGAATGCCGGCGAGGAAAAAAAGTTCTATACGGTGGTCGGCAACTGCCGCGACCGGGAACTCCTGAACTCTTCGGCGGTAAAAAAGATACTTTCCCCGGGCTATCTTTCCAGAAAAGACCGAGAGAACGAACAATTGATAAGAGGGCTGCAGCAGGACATCGAGACCCGCTCCAGTTCATGGGAATTCGACTACTATTGCAAGCAGACATACCTCGATAATGTGATGCGCGGCGGTACCCCCATCGTCTTCAATGCTCAAAAGGCCCCGTCCGTCTTTTACCTGTATTCACGCAAACACGGCGACCTTGAGCGCGATTACAACAAGTTCCAGATCCAGCCGACTTACTTCTCGCAGGGTAACGGCAATTACCGCGACATGAACCAGAACCGCCGCTGCGACGTCTGGTTCCATCCCCAGATCAAAGATTTCAATATCGTCACGTTCCTGAACCTTCTGCAGCTTGACGGCTTCAATCCCCTGATCGTCAAAGGCGCGACCTTCAGTCTGAATGACGCCGAAGCCTTCTCTCAGAGGCTGAAGGGAAATATCGCCTCCCGGGATATGGAACTGATCCTGGGGTTGTTGGAAAAACCTTTCACTCCCGGTCAGGTGATGATGTTCCTGGAGGAGCGCAGGATCAAGATATCAATGGCGCCGGATGAATTCCTGGATGCCCTGTTCTCCTGTTCGACCAAGAACCCCGAGGCAGACCACGGTGAAGGGTTCTGGACCGACCACTGGCACTACAATCTTGATTTGCTGGAAAGCTACCTGGGCATTTACCCTGAGAATCTCAAGGAGCTGGTCTTCGACAAAAAAGCCTTTACCTTCTTCGACAACTGGCACGTAGTCCGGCCGCGGCGCGAAAAATACATCCTCCTTGACGGAGTGCCCAAGCAGCTGCATTCGGTGGTCGTCAACGAAGAAAAGAAAATGATGATCAATGCCCGCACCTGCCGGCGTCATGCGGTCCGCGCAGAGTACGGCAAGGGCCCGATCTATACCACGACGCTGGTCAACATGCTCTTCTGTCTTCTGGCGAACAAGCTCGCCAGCCTTGACCCTTTTGGCGTGGGCGTTGAGATGGAAGCGGACAAGCCGAACTGGTTTGACGCCTTGAACGGCCTGCCTGCACTGTTCGGTTCTTCAGCCTGCGAGACCTTTGAGCTCAAACGCCTCTGTCTCTTTATCAAGGACACGCTGGCAAAGACCCGGGTGGAAAAGTTCTATGTAAGCTCGGAGGTCTACGAATTCCTCATGGCAGTCATCGGACTCGTGGAAGAAAATCTGAACGGCAATGCCCCTGACCGCGATTTTAGCTATTGGGACAAAAGCTACAGCCTGAAAGAGGCGTACCGCGAGAAGATCAAATTCGGGGTGAGCGGCCGTGAGAACGAGCTTCTTGCCGCCGATGCCGTGCGCGTCCTGGATAGCGCGCTTGCCAAGCTCGACCGCGGCCTGCAGGGTTCGCGATACAAGGACAAACCGCTGTACTGCGGGTATTTTATCAACCGGGTCTCGGAATTCGAACTCGAGGACAACGCGTATGCCCGGCCGATAAAGTTCGAGCAGGAGCAGGTGGTCCCCTTCCTTGAGGCGCAGGTCCATGCCCTTCGATTAACCGAAGACCATGCGCATGCCAAAGAGATCTACGACGCCACGAAGAGCAGCCCCCAGTACGATAAGAAACTGGCGATGTACAAGGTGACTGCGCCTCTGGCCGGCATGCCTGAAGAGCTCGGCCGCTGCCTGGCGTTTACCCCCGGCTGGCTCGAGAACGAGTCAGTGTGGCTGCACATGGAATACAAGTATCTCCTGGAGATCCTTGAGCACGGTCTCTATGACGAGTTCTACAAGGATTTCAAGAACGCGCTCATCCCCTTCCAGAAACCCGAGACCTACGGCCGCAGTATCCTCGAGAACTCTTCATTCGTCGTCTCCAGCGCATTCCCCTACCCGGCGTTGCGCGGAAACGGCTTTGTGGCGCGCCTCTCCGGGTCCACGGTCGAATTCCTCCAGATGTGGCTGCATATGAATATAGGTAAAAAACCGTTCCTCCTCAGCCAGAAGCATGAGCTCTGTCTTGTGTTCGCTCCGGTGCTCGCGGGATGGCTGTTTGACCCGAAGGCCAAGACGTATTCGTTCAAATTCCTGGGTTCGACAACCGTTACCTACCATAACCCCCGGCGCAAAAACACTTTTGGTACGGACGCGGTGCGGCCCGTACGGGTCATCCTCAAAGACTGCCAGGGGACGGTTTTCGAATTTGACTCTGATACGGTGCCGGCACCCCAGGCCCTGCGCATCCGCCAGCGCAAGATCAGCTCGATCGACGTATTCCTGGAATAGCCCTGCGAACGCCTGTGCTGTACGGCCTTTTTGCACTTTTCGCATTTGCTACCCTTGAAATTTGCAAAAAGTATGCTATACTTCTTTATGGAAGCAACGCCAAATTGACAATTAGGTAGTCCTACTGATAAAGGCAAACTAGCAGTAATGCTAGGGCGCAAAGAGACAGGCCCGTTCATCGGGCGGCTGCTCTGCCAAAGGGGAGATCCGCACAAACCCTAAAGGAGCCTTTAGGGTTTTTTAGTTTGCCCTAGCTTATGTTTGCCCGCCTGCCGCACGCAGTGCGCCTGTTTAATCAGGCTGCGATCAATGCGGCAGGCCGACGTGTAGGCTGGGGTTTTTTATTGAGCGGTTGCCGAAAGCGAACCAGCAGAAGATAAAGCGGAGGTAACTCATGGACGAGAAACTTCATGAAAAGAACCAGAGGGTCGTGACGTTCCTGAACAGGGATGAGGTTGATTTCCTGGATAAGCTGGGTAAAGACGCCCTCTTTACCGCGGGGACAAAGCTTTCCAGGGCGAGGCTTATCGCCTGGCTCGTGGATATACTCAAGGGCCTGAACATCAGCGGCGAGAACCTCAAGGACCAGCGGGACCTTGAGCAAAAGATCATGCAAAGCCTGCAGCATATGGAAGATACCCACCTGCCACGGGAGGGTTAGCATAGAACGTTCCCCCGGAGGGAAATAAGTTTCACCTGCCACGGTAGAGTCGCGAAGGAAGGGTCGGTTGCCCGGAGGGATTTGAAGAAACACCGCCAGCCACGGAAGGCTAAGGGGATACCATGGATAGGCATGTCATATCCGCAAGCGTCGTCATGCTCTGTATCGTAAGCAGCGCTGTCTCCGGTTTTGCCGCAGACAGCGTGCGCGTGCGGATATCATGCACTATCCCTGCTATCCCGGGGGTCAATGCGCCGATGGTGGAGCAGGAGACCGTGGGGCAGCAACAGACAGCCTTTGTGGAACCGAAGCAGGAGCTGGACGACGGACTCGAAACCGGACAGCCGCAGGAAGACAGGGAAGATTCTGAGGGACAGAGACAGGAAGAAGAAATCGAGACCACGAGGGGAACGCAGACGGTACTGGTAAAGACGATCTACAGCAGGTAATACCGGGACGGGGAGAGTTTCTCGGCCGACATCCTTTTAAAGGGGTCGGCTTTTTTATTTTTTGACTTTCTTCAGGGGAAAATTGTAGACGAAACTGGCGCCTTCCAGGAGTTCCACGTCCTTGAAGATGCTGACGGTAGGGATGTATTCGGGCGGAAGTTTGCGCAGGTCAAGCGAGAGTTTATGGCTGCCTGCGTTTACTTTGTTGATGACGTACTTGCCCAGGCTGTCGGTGGTCGCGATAACGCCGTTTTCCAGGGTGACGCTTGCTCCTTTGATCGGCTTATCGCCTGCGCTGAACTTATCGTTGAGGTCGACATCCTCAAAGATCATGCCGGTGATCTCGGTTCTTGAGGCAACGCCGAAATCAACCCGGCATATCCCCGACTGAACGATCCCCACCGGTCGCGTCGCAGGCGTGGTGAGGGTAAAATTGGCGGGGATCGTCGAAGCGTCTATCTGTACCGTGGTTTTTCTGGCCTTGACCGCGGGGAACAGGTAGTAACCGTGTTCGTTGCTGGTGCGGAATTTGTCCTTACCCATCCGTATCAGGACTCCGCTTACGGCCGGTTCGTCGCCCTGTTTGATGCCGTCAAAGTTATAATCCTTGAAGACAAAACCTTCGATCATGCCGACCGGCTCCCAGCGCATGCCCGTATCCCAGAGATAACGCATTCCGGCCCTGATGTCCCATTCCGCCCGGGCGCTCCGTGCCGGGTCCTGAGGCCAGATCCTGCGCAGGCGGCTGGAGCAGTATGCCTCTACTTCCGGTCTCGGACGGTAGGATAATTCCCCGTACCATTCAAGATAGTCCTGCCCGGCCAGGAAACTGACCGGCGATCCGGTGTCTTCCTCATCGCGGTATACCAGGCGCATCGTAGAAAAGAACGGGGTGCGGTCGATCCGGCCGGTCCAGTCAAGGCCCGTCTCCATCGCGCGCGGGTGGGCCTTCTCTTGTGTCTCTTTACGGCGCGTCCAGTTGAATTCCTGGCTCAAGAAGTAATACAGATCGTGTATCAGTTCCAGGCGCAGTCCGAGCAGCGCCTTATCGTTCGTATAACCGCTGTTCTCAGAAACGAAATTGGTGTTGTCTTGAAAGCGGTACGTCGCATAGGTCGAGATGCGCTTAATCAGATCAAAGGTCCGGTACAGCCCGAGTCCCGCGTTATGCGAACGCAGGGGCGTAAGCCTGCCGAGGTCGTTTAAGAGGGTATAATCGATGCGGACACGGGTCAACGGGTCGACGTACAGGGTCGAATCGATGTAAAAATCCTGGTTCCACCTGTTTTCGTCCTCGGGGTTGGGATACAGCCTGTCACGAAAGACATCAAGGCTTGAAGTGATGTCGAGATTCTGCATCGGGCGGATGACCAGCGACGTCAGCGACCCCAGTTCGCCCGCGCGCCAGCCTATGCCGGTCATGGTGTGGAACTCTGCAGCGATATCCCGGAACTCCTGCGTTACCTGCATGGCGGTGCCGACAAAGGTCGCCCCTGCCTGGCTGGCGAAATTCTCGCCGTCAAACGCCGATTCGAAGTTGAGGCCGAACTGGCCCAGGGAATACTGCGCCTTGGCATCGTAGCCGTACGAATCCAGGGCCGGGTCCCGGTCGCTGCCGTAGCCGTGTAAGAGGGAGAACGCGTATCTCTGCCCCTGCGCGGGGGTAAAGCTGATGTTCGCTCCGCTCAAATATGCATCCCGCGTTTGGATATACTCAGGCGAAAGATACGAGCCCATGAAGCCGGAGGACTGTTCTCGTCCCCAGAAAACGGTATAATCGAAGGCCCCGCCGGCAACGGGTGAAGCGAATTGCGCGCCGCGCAGGAAAGCGCCGGGGAACGACATATTCGAGAATGACGGGGTGAAATCAAAGGCGCGGATGGAAAAACCTTTGAAACGATTCCATGAGCCCTGTTCAAGGCCGAGCGTAAAAGACGCGGGTCTATCCTGGCCGTTGAACTGCTGGACAAGGAGCGAAGAATCAAATACGCCGTACGGGGTGTCGCCCGTAATGCTCAGGGAATGGGTGTACAGGTAATAGGCGCGCGAGAGGGTCTCAAAGTCTTCGCCGTCCTCGAACGCCGACCAGTCAACGCTGTAGCGCAGTTTGAAATTCCTCGCGTGCTCTTCCTGCGTGCGCAGCAATTCATCGTACGTCGGCCCGGGGATTTTTCTGGGGACGACGATAAAACTGAACGTCCTCCTGCCATTCTCATCCCAGACATGGACATAGGTTGAGCCGTAGTTCGCGCCTTCGACGACCAGTTCGTCGGCAGAGGCTTGCGAGATCAAAACGATATCCGGCGAGACCGCAAGGTACCGGGCGATGCGTCTGCCCTGGATGACGATGGATTTCTGTTTCTCGATCCTGACCTGCACTCCGGGATCACCCTGTTCTTCCATGCGGATGAGCTGCCGGGCAGCCGGGGAAAGAGCCTGGCCGTACGATGGCGCCGGGGCCTGCCCCGTCGCGCCGGACGGCCCGGGCTCCCCGGCGGGTTGTTCGAAACGCTCAAGCGCCTCAAAGACTGCCTGTTCTTTGGGGAAGACGGCAGGGGCGCGCTCTTGCGAAGGTTGCTGCGGTTCGGTCAATATCTCCTGCTGCGGGGTTTGTCCCGGGGCGGGCTCTGTTGCGGGTTGACCCGTTATAAGATCGATGTATTCCCGGGCAGGCGTAAAGTCAGGATTGGCGATCAGGGCCTTCTTGAATTCCTGTAAGGCAAGTTCGTATCTTCCGGTATTATAATATTTAATGCCTGATTCAAGGAGGATCTCGCAGGTCATGTAGTACGCGTGCGCGGATTGCGTCTGGGCCGCGATAAGGCTCACCAACACGAACAGGATGAAGATGCGTCGGGCCATCAGCGTATATCACCCCATTCGGTTATCCGGCCCTGTTCATCGACCGTGATCCTGGATTCTTTTACCACGACCGGCCCTCCTTCGAACCCGGTCTCCATCTGCGCCTTCCCCAGAT
>JAQTMD010000002.1 GCA_028714595.1 Candidatus Omnitrophota bacterium | reverse complement strand
CGGTTTGGTCGAGCGGGTGTGGATAGTCTCGCCGCAGGCGCAGACGATGGTGCTTTCCAGGTACTTCGGGTGTATCTTGTCTCTCATCTTCCTCTCCTTCTTACAACCCCCGGGGTTCAACCCCGGGGGTTGAACCCCGGGGGTTGCGGTGGTTATTGGTTCATTGAGTTCAGGAACTCGCTATTGTTCTTGGTCTTGCTGAGTTTCTCGATCAAAAGCTCCATGGCCTCCACGTTGTTCAATTCGTTCAGGACCTTGCGCAGGATCCAGACCCGCTGCAGCTCGTCCTGCTGCAGGAGCAGCTCTTCGTGGCGGGTGTTCGAGCGCTTGATATCCAGCGCCGGGTAGATCCTTCGCTGGAAGAGGTTGCGGTCAAGCTGTATTTCCATGTTGCCGGTGCCCTTGAACTCTTCGAAGATGACTTCGTCCATGCGGCTTCCGGTATCGACAAGCGCGGTAGCGATGATGGTAAGGCTGCCGCCCTCCTCGATGTCGCGCGCCGCGCCGAAGAAGCGCTTGGGCTTCTGCAGGGCATTGGAATCGATGCCGCCCGAGAGCACCTTGCCGCTGTGCGGCACCACGGCGTTGTAGGCGCGGGCAAGCCTGGTGATGGAATCAAGCAGCACCACCACGTCGCGCTTGTGCTCCACCAGCCGCTTTGCCTTTTCCAGCACGATCTCGGCCACCTGCACGTGCCGCTCCGGCGGTTCGTCGAAGGTGGACGATATGACCTCGCCCTTGACGTTGCGCTGCATGTCCGTGACTTCCTCGGGCCGCTCGTCGATCAACAGGACGATGAGCACCACGTCGGGCGTATTGGTCGTTATCGCGTTTGCCAGCTTCTGCAGCAGCACGGTCTTGCCGCTGTAGGGCTGGGCCACGATCAGTCCGCGCTGGCCCTTGCCGATCGGGGTCAGGAGCGTCATGATGCGCATGGAGATCTCCTTGGGGTCGGTCTCCAGGTTGAAACGCGACCGCGGGTACACCGGCGTCAGGTTGTCGAACAGCACCTTTTCCTTGGCGTCCTCGGGGTTCTCGAAATTCACCGCCTCGACCTTGAGGAGCGCGAAATACTTCTCCCCTTCCTTCGGCGGCCTGATCTGTCCCGAGACCGTATCGCCCGTGCGCAGGTCGAATTTGCGTATCTGCGACGGCGAGACATAGATGTCGTCGGGGCAGGGCAGGTAATTGTAATTGGGCGACCGCAGGAACCCGAACCCTTCCGGCAGGATCTCTAAAATACCCTCGCCGAACATCAAGCCCTCTTTTTCCGCCTGCGCCTGTAAAAGTTTGAAGATGAGGTCCTGTTTCTTCAGGCCGCTGAGGCCGTTGACGCCGAGCTCTTTGGCGACTTTGTTGATCTCCGAGATCTTCATCTCTTTCAGTTTTCCGATGTCTAACTTTTCCACAACTTCCTCCTTATTTGTGCTGCCTGTTTGCGCACTGCGGCGCGAGTCCCGTCATTATCTATGATAAAATCCGCCAGGCGGACCTTTTTCGAAAGCGGCATCTGCGCTTTGATCCTGGAAAGGACCTGGTCTCTGGAAAGGGCGTCGCGCTCCCGGACGCGTCTCGTCTGGTTGGAGCGGCTCGCCGTGACGACGACCACGGAATCGCAGAGCCTGTCCAGTTTCTTCTCCAGCAGGAGCGGTGCGTCTATGACCACGAACTTATTTTTTGACCTGCGGATCTCTTCGCGCATGCAACGGATGATCGCAGGGTGCACGATGGCTTCCAGCTTTTTGAGCGCCGCGGGCCTTTGGAACACGATTGCGGCGAGCCGTCTGCGGTCAATGCCGCCTGCCGGCGCGCGCACCGGGGAGCCGAAAACCCTGATGACCCTGCGGCTTGTCGCAGTGCCGCGCTGCAGCAGCCTGCGCGCGATTGCATCGGCATCCACTACCGAAGCGCCCAGCGCCGCAAAAGCCCGGGCTGCCGTGGTCTTGCCTGAGCCGAAGCCGCCGGTTATGCCGATGACGACCTTCTTACCTGGCCTTCGCCTTTTCATACAGTTCGATATACTTCTTGGCCGAAGCGCTCCAGGAGAAATTCTGTTTCATCCCCCGCAGCGCTAGGTCATGCCACTTCTTTTTCGACTTGAAATCCCTGACTGCCTGCTTGATGTTCGCAAGGAGCGCCGCTTTGGAGTACTCGTCGAAGATATAGCCGTTCCTGGCATTGACCGTATCAGCCAGCCCGCCGGTCTTGAACGCGATCGGCACGGTGCCGTATCTGAAGCTTATCATCTGCCCCAGCCCGCAGGGCTCGTACTTCGACGGCATGAGGAACATGTCCGAGCCGGCGTATATCTTGTGCGCCAGCGTATCGTCGAACTTCAGATGCAGCGAGATGACCTTGGGGTATTTCTTGACCATCGCTTCCATGATCTGGTGGTACGTGAGGTCCCCGGTGCCCAGGATCACCATCTGCAAGTCCAGGCGGCAGATCTCGTCGATGCCCTCGGCCACGATGTCGAACCCCTTCTGCTGGGCAAGCCGCGAGACCACGCCGATAAGCGGCACGCCGGCTTTCGCGGGCAGCCCGCAGAGTTTCTGCAGGTCCTCCTTGCAGGCGACCTTGCCGGCCATGTCTTTCGCCGAGAAATTCGCGGCGATCTTTTTGTCCGCCACGGGGTCCCAGATGGAATAATCCAGGCCGTTGATGATGCCGAACAGGTCCGCCTTCCGTTTTTCCAGGATCCCTTCCATGCCGAAACCGAACTCCTTGGTCTGGATCTCCTTGCTGTAGGTGTCGCTGACCGTGTTGATGAGGTCGGAGAACACCAGGCCCCCTTTTAAGATATTGATCTTGTCGTAATACTCGAGCATGTCCATGTTGAACACGCCCCAGTCGAGGCCGGTCTTGGGAAGCGCTTCCTTGGCAAACAGCCCCTGGTAGCCGATGTTATGGATGGTGAACACCGTGCGTGTCCTGGTGAAGAACGGGTCCAGCGCCAGCGTGTTCTTGAGGTACACCGGCACGAGCGCCGACTGCCAGTCATGGCAGTGGATGATGTCCGGCTTGAACTTGATCTCGCGCAGCAGCTCGAGCGCGTGCCTGCAGAAATAGGAGAACCGCTCCAGGTTGTCCTTGTGGTCGCCGTTCTTGTCGCCGTAGAGGCCGTCGCGGTCGAAATATTCCTTGTTCTCGATGAAATAGACCGGTATGTTCTTGCCGATCTTCGAATACGATACGCCGTCTGCGAACGGCCTGATCTCCGGGCTCTTTATTGCGTGCGCCGCCTTATACCCGGGCATGATGATGATGACGTCCTGTCCCGCCTTTTCCAGCGCCAGAGGCAAAGCCCCGGCCACGTCCGCCAGGCCGCCGGTCTTTGCAAACGGCACTACTTCGCTTGCCACCATTACAATCTTCATGGATCCCTCCCTTGTATGACCCGAAACGTTGAGTTTTCGGAGTCGCCGCCGACCCTATTTCAACTCCTGCATCCGTGACCAGTTCTTCCCGACTTTGACGTCCACCCTGACAGGCACGTCCAGCGCCAGCACGTTCTCCATCCGGTCGCGCACCAGCGCCGCAAAACTCTTCAGCTCTTTTTTATCCACGTCAAACACCAGCTCGTCGTGCACCTGCATGATCATCCGCGCCCCCGGTTCCCGGCTCCCGATCTCCTTCTGGATGGCGACCATGGCCATCTTGATCAGGTCGCTGGCCGAGCCCTGGATGGGGGTGTTGACCGCCTGGCGCTGCGCGAACTGCCGCACTGCCAGGTTCCTGTTTTTGATGTCCGGCAAATACCTGCGCCTGCCGGCGATGGTCTTGACGAACCCGTCTTCCTCCGCCCGCGCGATCTGTTGCTCGATGTACACCTTGACCTTCGGGTACGTGGCAAAGTACGCGTCGATGAACGTCTGTGCCTCGTCCACCGGGATGTCCATGTCCCGCGACAGGCCGAAGGCGCTCAACCCGTAGACGATGCCGAAATTGATCCGTTTTGCCGAATCGCGCATCTCGTCGGTGACGTCTTTCTCGTCGACGTGGTACATGAGGGCCGCGGTCTTGCGGTGGATGTCCTTGCCCTCCTGAAAGGCTTTGATGAGCACCTCGTCGCCCGACAGGTGCGCCAGCACCCGCAGCTCTATCTGGGAATAATCGCAGGAGAGCAGTTCGCTGTCGTCGCCGAATGCGATGATGGCCTCGCGGATCCTGCGCCCCAGCTCCGTCTTTATCGGCAGGTTCTGCAGGTTCGGGTTCGAGGAACTCAACCGGCCGGTCTCGGTGCCGGTCTGGTTGAACGACGCATGGATCCTGCCGCTCCCTGCGTCCACCATCTGCGGCAGCGCGTCGATGTAGGTGCTTTTGAGTTTGGTCAGCTGCCGGTACTCTAAAAGTTTCTTCGGCAGCGCGTGCTCTTCCGCCAGCTTGCGCAGGACCTCTTCGTCCGTCGACGGGCCGGTCTTGGTGCGTTTGACCACCGGCAGCTTCAATTTCTCAAAGAGCACGTCGCGCAGCTGCAGCGGCGAATTGATGTTGAACTCGCAGCCGCACAGCCCGTAGATCTCTTCGATAAGCGAGCTCAACCGCTTTTCCAGGTCGCGGGAAAGTCTCCCCAGGAGCCCGGTATCTATCCTGATCCCGGTCTGCTGCATCCCTGCCAGCACTTCCACCAGCGGCATCTCGATATGCTCGAACAGTCTGGTGAGAGACTTATCCTTCAGCTCAAATTCCAGTTTCGGCCTTAATTCCCGGACCAGCTCCACTGCCTGCGCAGGGTCAAGCTCCCCGTCTTTGATCGAGCGTTCCAGGAAATCCCAGGCGATATCCGCCAGGCCGAAACCCGGCCGCGCGGGATTGCACAAATACGCCGCGATCATGGTATCAAAGGCAAGGCCATCGAGCACGACCCCGTCTTTGGCCAGCGCAAGCTTCAGGGCCTTTAAGTCATGGCCCGTCTTTTTTATTTTCCGGTCAGCCAGGACCCTGCCGATCTCCCGCGAAAAACTTCCGGGGACAGCGATTTTTGCCCCGATGCCGAAGGCAAGCGTATCCCGCGAGGAACCGCAGACGATGACCTCGCCTTCTTTCTTTGCCAGCTCTTCGAGCTTCCCGGGCTCAAGCGTCTTGACGCTTATGGTATGCCGGTCTTCTGTTGCGGGCAGGTCTTTTAAGAACGCCTTGAATTCCAGGGTCTTGAACAGCCTGAACAGCTTTTCGCGGTCGGGCGTGCCGACGGCAAGTTCATCGAGGCCGAATTTAATATCGACATCCGCGTCCAGCGCAGCCAGTTCCTTGTTGAGACGGATGCGTTCAATGTTATCCCGGATGGCGGCCTGTGCCCGTTCGGGCTTGACGGACTCGACGTGCCTGATGACTTCTTCCGCCGAGCCGTATTTTTTTATCAGTTCCACGGCCGTTTTCCCGGAGATACCCTTGATGCCCGGGATATTGTCCACGCTGTCGCCGATAAGCGCCACCAGGTCCACGACCTGTCCGGGCTTTACCCCGAACCGCTCCTCCACCTTTGCCGCATCATAGACCAGCTCTTCGTCTTTCTGGGGATTCAGGACTTCGACGTCCTCATCCACCAGCTGCAGCAGGTCCTTGTCCGCGCTGATGATGGTGGTGGCGATGCCTTTGCGTTTGGCCTTGTGGGCAAGCGTGGCGATCACGTCGTCCGCTTCAAAGCCCGCCTCTTCAAAGAGCGGTAACCCGTAGGCCCGCACCAGTTCCTTGATGATGGGTATCTGGCTGGAAAGCTCATCCGGCATTGCCGGCCGGTTACTCTTATATTCGGCGTCCTTCTTGTGCCTGAACGTCTCTTTGCCCACGTCAAAACAGACGCCCAGCAGTTCGGGCTTGTGGCTTTTCAGGACCTTCTGCAGCATCCTCAAAAACCCGTACACGGCGTTCGTCGGCTGGCCGCCGGATGTGGCAAGGCCGCGGATGGCATAAAATGCACGGTAACAGAATGCCGTGGCATCGATGAGGAAAAGTCTCTGGCCCGACATTAGTACTTCTGGTTATGCATGGGAATAATCAGGTTGGCCGTGAGGGTAAACTAGCATTACAGACGAATTATAATTGGAAACCTTTGAAGTTAGGCAGGTATGTATCCTTATGTACGATAATAACTAAAATACGCTTTCCTGTCAAGGAAAATATCTGCGGGAGAAAAAACTATCCTTCTGCAAAAAGAGACCCTATTTCAAAATATCCGTCTTTAATATTAGCGGTGAAGATAAACCTGTCCAGGAAGCCATAAACTCCCAGAACTCCGCCGATATCAATGGGTTTCTCAAGAAAACCGACTTCGATATTGGGAAGCACTATGGATTTCTCCTTTGTCAGATGCTGCTGGTCGAGATACACCAACAACTCTACCTCATGGAAATATGCCCGGTTCGCCTCAAACTGCCCCCCGATCCCCATAAGAGGAATTATATGGTCCTTCCCCACCTTTTTGAAATCTTCGATCCCCAGAAACTTTGCATATTCGTTGTTGAACAGACAATACTGCGAGCCTGTATCTATAAAAGCTTGGGGCTTTGTGACCCTTCCGCTTCGGCTTAGTCCGATTTTTAACAGGGGAAGATTCTTGAACTTATAGAAGAATGGCTGATAAACACAGCTGATCCGGTAGTAAGGGAACCTAGAGGGAGTAGACATGCAGAACAAATTCGAACTTTGAATCCGGAACTTTCATCGTGACAGGCTCATCATACCCCTTACGTTTGGACTTTTTCATTACCTCGTCCAAGGATTTGCCGTCACAAATGACCTCATCGCTGTCGGTGAGCGCAATCCACCTGTTTCGGTATTTCTTGAAGACCTTCGTAAAATCTATTATTTTCATCTTCCGCTCCTGCCTTCTAAAATAACATATCCCGGCTTCAAAATCAAGTTTTCTTTGCTTCAGGACCGGCCACAGCGCTCTGAAGATAAAGAAGGCAAGGGGGAAATTTACGGATCGCTGCCAGGCACCGAACGCCTATGACGGTAGCGAAGCACCCCTTGCCTGTTGGCTTGAGTCTTACAGATATTATGCTATCACGAACCCGGGATTTGTACATGACCTTATTCCCCTTTTTTCCGACTTTCTTCCACCCCCTCTCGTCGATCCTCCCCAAAACAACAACCCCCGGGGTTGAACCCCGGGGGTTGCAGAATTTTGTACGAACAAGCTTCAGGGCCTGTGATTTTTTCGTAAGGTGTATTCGACGTAGCCGGCAAGGACTTCCTGTAATTTCGTAGGCGGCGGCACCACAAAGTAGTGGGAGATGATGGCGTGGGCTATTTCGTGGCCCAGCATGCCCGGCGTCATGTCGGACGCCGAGACATAGATGACGTTCTGGTCGTAGTAATAGATCGAGCGCTCGTCGAAGTCGAGGTTATACTGCTCTTTCAAGAGTTGCCCCAGGCTCGGCTGGTCGGTCACAAAAACGATCTTGCCCTTGAAACTGTAGATATGGATGTCCAGGATGTCCGAGACTTCCTGGTACAGGCCGTCAAGCGTCCGGGCCAGGATATCGTTGAGGTTCTCCTGTTTCTCGGCCCCGAACGCGCGCGGCTGCACCAGATACTCGTAATCGATCTTGGTCAAAAGCCGGTAAACGTCTACGCCCGGCTCGGCGTACACGGAAAAATACGAGCCTTCGGCCAGCAGCCTGCCCCGCTGCTCCTGCCCCCGGGCAGACCCCGCGCCCGCCAGCAACATTACCAGCACCATCGCGCCGAAGATTTTCTTCATCACACCTTAAAGTAACGCAGGATGTCGTCGACGTCCCGCAGGAGACCGCTGAACGTATCCTTGTCCTCGAACGAAACCGTGTAGTTACGCTGCTGCAGGAACCCTTTGAGCTCCTCGGACTTCTTTCTGAGCTGGTCGTGCTTCTGGCGCAGCGCCTGGCTCATGAGAGCGAGGCTCTTTGCCAGGTCCTTGAGGCTGTCCTTGTTCCTGACCTGGAACTGCCGCGTGAAATCGCCTGCCTGGAGCGCGGCCACTTCCCTGCGCAGCCGGTACAGGGGCCCGACAATGCGGTGCGACACCACCAGCGCCATCGTCCCCAGCACGACCGACGAGAAAAGCGCCACCAGCACCACGGTCAGCACCAGGACCGGAAAGATGAAATCAGCCGTGGACTTGACCGACACCCGCGTGTTCTCTATCGCGACGGTGGTCGAGCTGCGCGTCAGGTAAAAGACCAGGCCCCCGAGCAAAAGCGAGGCCAGCACCACGACCGCGCAAAACCGCAGGATGAACTTCAACTGGAAATCCTTATCGATGAGGTAATGCCTTCTTCTGACTTGAGCGCTCATGCCGTACGCCTCCTCTGTATTATTCCTTGGGGATGTTCAACAGGTCGTAATCGACCTCGATCTTCGCCCTTCTCCGCAGGCCGCTCTCCCAGTTCTTCAGCTGCAGCCGCTGCTTTATCTTGAAGATGAGGAATTTTACCTGGTCATGGACTTCGGAAAGCTCCTTGCCCGCATAATCAATGTCCTTGTGGCGCTGGTAGTAACTGTCGATCTCTTCTTCGCTGACCCGGGCTGAAACGGCGAGCTCATTGAGCTTCCTGGCGAGCACCAGTTTCAACAGCGCCTGCTCCCAGAACAGCTGCAGGCTCGTTAAGAACTGCGGGTCCTTGTCGAGGCCGAGCTCTTCGGCTTCTTTGAGCATGAGCTTGCGGGAGAGATACAGGTCAAGGAACTCCTTGCGGCTCAATTGTCCCTGCTGGAACATGTTCTCCTTCGCAAAGGCGTCGTTGAATTCCTGGGCGGTGATCCGGATGTCATCGATAGTGACCGCCGGCTTTTCCTTCTGCGCGCATCCTGCCAGGCAGGAGGCCGCGCATACCCCCGTCAATACGAACAATGAGAACGCGATAGTCTTACGCATACCTCTCCTCCGGTTTAGGCTTACTATCCCTTATTATAACAAAAAACAAAAAAAGAGGAAGGCTTTTTACGCCTTCCTCTTGGTGAAAACTCCGCTTGCCCGGCCCGGGCAAAGCCTGTTACAGGCCGAAATAGGGTGCCGGCGACTTCTTTGACTTAAGGTTTCCCTCGATGAAATCGTACGCGCCTTCGTCCAGCTCCATCTCGTCGAAGCCGGTCATGTCCATCGGCGTCAGCGGCCGGTACCCGAAGAAGTTCGTGGGCGTTGCCGGCTCGTTGGAGACGAAGCGGTGGAGGCTCAGTATCTCGTAATAGTTCCTCAAATTTCTGCCGTTGGCCGCCAGCAGGTCGCCCGAAGGATACACGACGGTAAACGGCCCGGCGTCAATGCCCGCGGCAAAATTGCCCGCGATGTCATAGACGCCGTCAGAGGTGACGAAGAGGTCCATCCCCTCGCCCACGGTGGTCTGCGGCGCAAGGTCGATACCCAGCGCGCCGTCGGGTGCGAAACCGGAGAGGTTGTCCGTCGCCGAGAACGGCACGGTCACGTCCGATTCCCACCAGTCCCCGCCGTTGCCGCGCGTGCCCTGCGGCGTCCCGGCAATGATGACCGGCGCGGTCATGTCCACTTTGAACGGACCGGCGGAGATTCCCGGGGCGAAATTCCCCGCCCGGTCGTACACGCCGTCCGAGGTAACGAACAGTCCCGTTCCTTCCCCCGAGGTGGTCTGCGCTGCGAGGTCGACGTTCAACGAGCCGTCCGGAGCGAATCCCGAAAGGTTGTCCGTTGCCGAGAATGCTACGGTCACGTCCGACAGCCACCAGTCGAGGTTGCCGTGCGTGCCTGTCGCCTCCCCTGCCAGGATCACCGGAGCCGTGGTGTCGATGAAGAACGGCCCGTAGTGCACGGTGGCTGAACGGTGGCAGTTATTTGCGGAGGCGACGTGGAAATACCACGACGCGCTGTCTGCCAGCGGAGCGGAAGTCGTTGAAAAGACCCAATCGCCGTTCGAATCCAGGACGGCGTTGACAACGTCTTTCCAGACGTCGGGGTTGCTGGAACTGTTCGTGCTCCAGCGGTACGAAAAACCATAGCCGAGGTCCGCGAACGGATAAGCGGTGTCGATCTCTTCTCCTGCCCCGCCTGCGCCGATGGCGCCGTTGGGAGCGCTCAACTGTATGTTGTGCCCGATGATGTCGTAATCTGCCTGGAGCGGATACGCAGCGCTTGCGTTGACTGCGCCCAGGTCATTGTCGATGATCGACCCGTTGCTGGAGGTGACGATCACGTCGCCGTTTGCCGCGTCGATCAGGGTAAGGTATATGTCGTTCTCGGCGATCACCGTTGCGTCCCCGCCGTTGGTCTCGATTTCCGCGCCGGAGAGCATCACGAACTCGTCGCCTGCGGTCGCCGTAAACGTTCCCGGATTCGGCTCCGGCTCCGTCAGCATCCACGACACATCCACGGTATTATCGTTAGACCAGGTCTGTTTGTCGGGAGTGGAATCGATTACCACCGGCGCAGCCGGCGTCGCCGAAGCGGCGTTGCCGACCGTGATCTTGCCGCCTGTCTGGATGATGGAGCCGTTGCGGGCCTCAAGACTCACCGACCGCTGCGAGGACAAAAACGCCCCCGGCTCAAGCGTCGAAAAGCTCTTGGTGACGTCGATGACCGCGTCGTCGAAATCGCGGTCGCCCAGATTATACATGTCTTCCCACCCGTAGCGTATGCCGCTGGTGTTGACGTGGTCTTTACCGTCGGCGTTCATGGCCTGGTCTTCGTACCAGGTCAGCGCTGAAGAGCCTGACGGCTTGAAGACCGTGTAGAACCCGAAACCGAAGACGTTATCCGGGATCTCGGCGCTTCCTTGCGTGGGAGAAAAGATATCCTTGCCGATATTGTAACCCTCCGACAGCGGCACGTACGTAAATCCCGTGCCGTCGTTGTAATAATAGCCGAACTCGATGAACCGGTAGCTGCGTTCTTCCTTTATATATTTCCAGGTGAAGCAGCCCGCCAGTTCGATATTGCTGGTGCCCAGGATGATGTCGCGCTCTGCGGTTATGTCCAGATTCCCGGCCCCGGTATTGATGGAGGAGCCGTTGCGCATGATGTAATCCAGCGCGGCCGTACCGTGGAAATTGCCGCCGCCGGTCTCGACGTCTCCCGATGCCGTCTGCACCACATTGGCGGTCAGGGATTCGATGGAAACTGCGCCGCCCCGGCTCTTGATGGGAGCAGAAACGTTTACTGCCGCGCCCTGGATCTTCACGTCGCCGCCGCGGGTATCGAGCCCTGCGCCCGTGCCCAGGTCTACCGTGCCCACGCCGTTACGGTAACCGCCGTAATCGGCGTATAATTTGATGTCGCCGCCGTGCGTCTTGATGGCGTCGTCGTTAAGCTCTATGTTCCTGCCGGCCTTGATGGTAAAAGTCTCGGTATTGAAATTGTCCAGGTCCAGCAGATCGTCGTCGCGCAGGTCGAAGATGACGTCGTTATCCGCCTGTATGGTGACGCTGTAATTACAGAGCTCCAGCCACCACTCGCCCACGGTATTGCCGCTCAAGCCGTCGAATAACCCGTGGTCCACGATGGTGACGTCCCAGGGATCGATGAGCAGTTCCCCCGGCGCCCCGCCGATCGTAGAGGCGTCTATCGCCCCGTCGATATACACGAAGTCTCCGCTTATCTCTATGAACCCGCCGTCGGCAAGCCCGTCTTTCGCGCTCACGTCGATAGTGCCGGAATTGGCCGCCGCCTGGTTTTTCCCTTCGGCGATAAGCGCGACCTGGCCGCGCGCCCCGGCCACGCTCTGCGCCTCGATGATACCTTCGTTATTGACTGCCTTGGAGAATATCCCTTCCAGCGCCTTGGCGGTCAAAACCACTTTCCCGCCGTGCGCCCTGATCGTGCCCGTGTTGTGCGCCGCGCTCGCGCGGCCTGTTGGATTGGCGATTGCAGCTTCGTCGAGCACCACCGAGATGATGCCCTGCGGGTCAAGATTCAAAGTCACGGCGCTCGCGCCGGCCAGCACCACGCTGCCGAAATTGGCCTCGATCACGCCCTCGTTCCGGGAGGACTGGCCGAGCAGGGCCACAAACCCGCCCGGGGAAGAAATATAGCCCCGGTTGACGACCTCGCCTGCCTGGCCCACGAAGGTGTAGCGGCCGGCAAGGAAATCGCTGTTCGCGATATCCAAGGTAGAGGCGACCATGCCCGCGGAATCGACCTGGCAGCCCTGGCCGAACAGCACGCCGTTGGGATTGACCAGAAAGACCCTGCCGTTGGCGGAGAGCGACCCCAGGAGAACCGAAGGATCCTGTCCAATTACCCGGTTCAACGCGATGCTTGCAGCGGACGGTTGATGGAACACCACTGCTTCCGATTGAGCAATGGAAAACCCGTCAAAATTGGTGATCAGCTTGTCTGTCCCCTGGTTGATGGTCAGCGTGTCCGCGCTGCGGTCGAACGTCGCGCTGCCTGCTACGACTTGTTCCCCTTCCGGCAACGAATAGCCCCGGACCGGAAGCATGATCACGCCAACACACAGAAGCAGGTTCAGTACCCTTGCGCACCTTGGTGCCTTCATCCTTACCCTCCTTGTAGTTCAGTTAACATGCGGGTCAAAAAAAATAGCCACGGTTTTGACCCGTGGCTGATCAATTAAGAGCATCTGTATCCAACTTTTTACAAGTATAACACAGATGTTGCGAAAAAGCAAGAAAATATTAAGTACTTTTATAAAATACTTAATTATAATAAGAACAGGTATTTAAGAGTGAATAGCGAGCTTTTGCTCACTCCCGACGGGAAACTTGATTTTTAATGTTTCTGAATATAAACATTGGGGACTGCTCAGGAAGGGACAATTGCAGACAAAAAAAAGAGGAAGGCATTTTGTGCCTTCCCCTTTTTACTAATGCTACCCGTGGCTTGTGTAGATTAGATTTGATGAAACTTACTGCACCAGATACGCGGGCAGTTTCTTCTTGGTCTTCAGGTTGTCGGAGATGAAATCATACGCGCCTTCGTCAAGCACCGTGTCGTCGAACGCCGTCATGTCCGTCGGCGTCAGCGGCCGGTACCCGAAGAAGCTCGTGGGCGTTGCCGGCTCGTTGGACACGAAACGGTACCCGCTCATCAGCTCATAGTACGCGCGCAGATCCCGCTGCAGCGCGCTTGCCAGCGCCGGGCCCGGGTCAAGCGGGTTCGGAGGCGGAGGCACGATCGGAGGTCCGATTTCGAGGGTCAGTGCCGCTGTGACCTCGGCCATATCCTCCCAGCTTTCAAACTGCGCCAGGTACCAGTCAGGCAGGGCTCTGTCGTCCCCTTCGGTGACATAGGCGTCGCAGACCACCTGCAGCGGATTGCCCGAGGTGATTTCGGGATCAGCAATACTCTCAGGCCAGATCTGGTTGCCAAAATAAGGCTCTTCTTCATCGCCCTCCGCGATCCTGACTTCCCGCTCTCCTTCCAGATTGTAGAAATACACCAGTCCCGGGGGAGTGTAGCGCGTGAGGTCAATGCCGGGTGACGGGAACTTGCCGGTCACGGCTTCCACGCCGGGCCGCACTATTCCCCAGATTTCGCCGCTTATTGCCGGGTCCTTTTCAGTCGGAGTGCCCGAACCGATGGTACCGTGCGGCGCCGAGAAATACGAAAGCCCGCCGCTCATCACGTTCGGAGCGAACTCACCCTCGTTTGCCGGTCTGGTGAACACCAGCGGCGCGAACGAGTCGATTTCATACATGTAAGACCACCAGCTAGAGGAAAGGTTTATGTTCATGCACGAGAGGTCGACCCCGAACATTCCATACGCCAGGTCAAGGTAGCTGAACGGCGTCCAGCCCTTGCCTGCGTAGATGGAGCCGTTTGCGGACTGCAGGAACACCCCGCTGAACGGAGCAAGGATGGAATTGACTATCATGTCGCCCTGGCTGACGATGGAAACCATGCCATCCGCAGCCGCTACCGACATACCCAGGAACGCGTCCCATGTCCCTTCAAAACTGTCAGTCACCTTGACAGGCAGGTACAAGCCCACTTCCAGCGAATTCGCTTCGTTGATGAAAATATCGCCTTCACGGAACGAGTACGCTGCCAGGATGTCCACGTCGGTGTTAATGGGCCCTTCGAAATCAAACGTGGGTTTGGACTGGACTTCACTGCCCCCGTCTTCGATAATTTCTTCCCTGCAGGTCCCGATATCGCCTGCTGCCAGCAACACGAGCAACTGCGCGCTAACCAGGCCTGTCTGCACCTGATAGATGTTACCGCCGCCATACATGCCCAGTGCCGCAGCCAGTACCGCATCAGCGCTGACCGTGCCCAGGACGATATCCCCATAGACCGAAGCAAGCAGTACGCCGCTGCCATACCCAAACTGCGGGTTAAGTTCCAGCGTAGCGTCAATCCCCGTCTCTCGCCCGAGCAGCTCATTCACAAAGGATACGAGCATCTCGATATCAGTCGGATGTTCCGGGTCTACAGGAGGTTCATTCAGGAGTATCTCGTTCAGCAGGAATTCAACCATGGGCATGATATCGCTGTCACCCGAAGCGGTGATCGTACCCGGTAGATACAGGCTCCCGGTCGAAGCCAGCGCAACCACGCCGTACCCTGCGCCGCCGTCGGCGGTAATGCTCGACGTCTCATCCAGCACGATGGTATCCTCGGCGCCGGCAATGCCGACAACCGCTGCGAGATAATCGTTGCTCTGCGCGCTGACGTCACTGCCGTCGAGCATGAGCAGCTCATAGCCGGCATACAGCGCAACCGCTGCCACGCCGCTGTCTTCCTGTGCCCGCACGCTGCTGTTGTCCAGGACCAGCTCGCTTTCCGTGGCCAGGCCCACGACCGCAGTATTGTCCTCTGCGCTGCTTGAGTGCGCCTCGGCCAGGATCGTGCTGTCTGCGATATTGATCGGCCCGATCATCGGCCCGGTACCGTAGGAGATATCTTCATCCACAAGCCCGGATATAAGGTCCTCCATGAACTCAGGCCAGTAGTCCATGTTCCCTTTATCATAGGCGAACACGCCGGCATAGCCTTCGCCAATGACCCTGGCGATAGCCGAGCTGCCATCGACGAAATTCAGGCCGCCCTGCGTGGAGAAATAGACCGTCGCATCTCCGGCCGTAGTCTGGGCCCGGATCGGGCTTGCGGAGACGGTGATCGTCTCGCCGCCCTGGATCATCCTCTCTTCATCCGCCCAATCGCTTGACCAGGCTACCGAATGGTCTTCGGCAGCGACCAGCTCCACGCTCGCCTCGCCGCCGCCGGTACCGGTGATTCTTGCCGTGACAGGCGCGGAGATCAGGTTGATGTACTCGCCTTCCAGGTAGACCTCGGCCTCGCTCTCGTTCTGGTTATTGGTCACTTCAGCGATTATGCTGGTGTCCAGCGCATACAGGTTGCCTCCGTTGATAATCAGCCGCTCGCAACCGCCGCCTTCCCATTCCTCGACCTCGTCGCTTCCTTCAAAACCCCACGCGGTCATCGATGAATCCAGGCTATAATCGCCTGCCCACAGCTCTACCTCTGCATCGCCTTCACCGTTGACCCTGGCTGCGATGGTGGAAGGAATATTGCCCAGATAGACGCTGCCGCCGCGTATGAAGACGTCGGCTTCGCTGTCTGTGCTCGAGCTGTTCCCGACGCCGGCTTCCACGGAAACGCCGTCCGCCATACCGACATAGCCGCCCTCCGCATCTGTTTCCTCGAACGAGTGCGAAACCCAGTCGAAATCACTGTCCTCGGTCATCTCCACGGAGAACGACTCGTGGCTATTATAGTTATACGAGGCAACGATATCGATCTCTGCCTCGCCGCTATTGGACACCTGGGCATCGACGGTGCTTTCACCCCAGATATTGATGCCGCCTGCGTACAGCTCTACCAGAGCTTCGTTCCAGTTGTCAGGGCTTGCAGCACTCGAACGGATAGCGCTGTCAACGATATTGAGATAGCCGCCGTAATAATACTCGTGACTGTTCCCGGATTCCTCAAACAGTATATTCGGCTCATACCCTGTTTCTCCGTAGCCGAGATATTCCCAGTCACCGTATGACGTACCGCTGTTGCCGCGGTTGAACTCATAGGCGGCCTGCAGCTTGACCTGGGCATCGCCGTTACCGGTCAGATCGGCAGCGATGGTCCTGGGCGCCATGCCGATATTGATGTTCCCGGCCTGCATTTCCACGCGGGCGTTCCCATGCTCGACCGAACCGTTCACGCGCGCGTTCACCGAACTGTCGTTCACGATGTCTATGTTGCCGCCGCTGCCGCTCTCGTTCTCAGAGTGATGCTCGAAGAAATCGTAAAGCTCGTAGTAGTCGCTGTCCTCATCTACTTCCGTGTAACCCTGGGAGTTATCGCTATGATAACTGCTGGCCCCCCACACGCCGACAAAGGCATTGCCGCTGCCTGTGACCCCGGCAAGCACTGAGCTGCCGTCAATGTCCACCCGGCTGCCTGCGATATCCACCGTGGCATCGCCCCACCCTGCTTCTCCGGCTGCTCCGGTGACCTGAGCGGACACGCTGCTGCCGTTGAGGATATGCAGTTCAGCCCCATAGAAGGTGTCGTTAAACGAGTGTGAAGTATATAACCACTCGCCCGATTCGCTTTCATGGCTTTCGTAATAGCCGGATTCGATATCTACCTGCGCGTCTCCTGAGCCTTCGTTCAAAGCCATGACCGAAGCCGCATTGAGCGTGAGGGTATCGTAGCCGCCGGAGGTAAGCTCAATGCCAGCCTCTCCGTACTCCCCTCCTACCAGTGCTGCGACCGAGGGAAGAGTATCGATGATCAACAGGCCTTCATCGTCGGTGAACGCGGTGACCGGGTTCTGGATGGTGAGCTCTCCGCCGTTGAGCGCATAATTACCGGTCTGCCCGACATCGATGTAATTTTGCGCGGCAGTGACGTCCACTTCCGCCAGGCCGTCGCCTTTCTGCTGCGCGACCACGGCGCTGCCGTCGAGCACGACCTCGTATCCTTCCAGGTCCACGTGCGCGCGGGTCTCCCAGTCAGTGCCCCAGCCTGCTCCTACGCTGGCCAGGATGCCGCTGTCCAAGACGTCGAGTGTTCCGCCCGTAAAGTGCTTGTTCTGATAATCCCACCAGGCGTGGGCATAGTCGTAATCACCCGCAAAAATATCCACCAATGCCTGGCCCCAGTCCTCGACCATTGCCATCACGAAACTGTCGGTGATGTCGATGTCGTGCGCCTTGATGCCGACAAAGGCGTGGTCGCCGTAATTGATGGCCGCTTCCACGCTGCTGCCGGTCAAAGCGATGGTGCCGGTGCCGTGAAGGCTCTCGATCTGATCTATGATCTCATCATATCCCGTTGAGCCGGGCAGTGTCTCTTCGTTATAGTTGCCGGCAATGAGCTTGACGTCGGCAGAACCAAAACCGCCCACGCGCGCAGCCACTTCAGACTCGGTAAAGACAAGGTCTCCCGAATTGTCGTCGCCGCCTGCCACGATCCAGACCTCGGCGTACCCGTCATTGGCGACCAAAGCGCCGATCTCGGTAGGGTCGATGGTAATATCAAAATCCGACCATATCTCCACATAGGCATTGCCGTTTCCGCCGCCCTCACCTTCGTATTCGCTTACCAGGGCGCCTATCGAGCTGTCGCTGATATCGATATTGCCTTTGGCATCGCCGATTTCGGTATCAGCCCAGAGGATGATCGAGGCATCGCCCTCTCCTTCGGATTGTGCCTTGATCTCGGCGCCGTCGATGACCAGGTTCCCGCTGCCGCCGTCCTGTCCGGCCAGGATCTGGATACTCGTGTCGTCGCTGCCGGCAGAAGCCTGTATGCGGCTGCCCGCAAAGAGCACGATGTCGCCGTTCGCGGTTATCTCGATGTCCCTTGCCGCGACCACGCCGGCATTGTTGATCGCATCTTCAAAGATGCCGTCCATTACCTTCGAGGTCAAAAGCGCTTTGTAACCCGGCTGCAGGGAGCCGTTATTGATCACTCCCGCTGCCTTGCCTTCGGGATTAAGATGCGAGGGGTCGGAGACGGCCACGCTGATGATGTTGTTAGCGTCGAGGGACACGGCCATGGTCTCGCCCGCTGCCAGCGCCACGGAATGCAGGTTGGTGATGACGCCCGTGCTCGTATTCTCGACTGAAGGCCCCAACAGGGCTACAAAACCGCCCGGCGCACTCAGCGTCCCGGCGTTGACCACCGCGCCCGGATACCCCTCAGCGACGCCGTTATAGAAATTATACGTTCCTGCCATGAAATCGCCGCTGTTGATGTTCAACGTCGAGGCGACAAGCCCTGCGGTGTTCACCGAACACCCCTGTCCAAAAAGGATCCCGCTGGGGTTGATCAAAAAGACTTGTCCCTGCGCCGTCAACCGGCCGAATATCTCGGAAGGCACGCCGTTTATTACCCTGTTCAGCGTCACGCCGGTCGCCGGGTTGTTAAAATGGACTAGTTCGGGCTGGGCTATCGAGAAGCTTTCGTAGTTGATGATGGCCCGCTGCGCGGATTGACTGACGGTGAGCGTGTCGGCGACGCTCCTGTCGAATGTGACCGTGCCGCCGCCATTATTTTCCACCGACTCGCCCGTGGGCAGCGCATAGCCGCGCACCGGCAGCATGATGAACGAAACGGAAACCACGATGTTCAGTATCTTCTTGAACATGGTAAAGCCTCCCTGTTTAGGATGGGTTGTAATATATAGGTAAGCGTTATCGGTATTGCGATTGGATTTTTCGGGGTAGGATTTTACTGAATGCGCCATATTTTGTTAGAATTTAAACACTCTCAAAAACATGGAGTTACAACTTTGAAAGCGTTTTCTCCGTGGCGTACTAAAAAGTATACCTGATAAAACCGGGATTTTCAAGGTTTCAGACTAAAATTTTACGGTAAACTCCACCCACGGATGCGCGTGGTCTCCGTCGCTGGAATTCGGATGGCCGAGCGGATAGCCGACCTCCACCCTGAATGAAACGTCGTCGCGCAGATTGAAGCGCAGACCGTAGCCCCAGCCGTCGATTTTGTTGTGCTTCTGCTCTCCTGCCTGCGGGTTCCTCAAATGCACCTGCGCCCAGTCATAGAACAGCACCAGCCTTGTGGTGTCATACCAGCTCTCTGTCTGCTTGAAGACCGTCCATTGCTTGGGCAGGAAATATATAGGAAAGGAGACTTCGGGCGAGGTGTACAATCCCCTGTCGCCGTAGTATTCTGCGGGGGCATAACCCCTGACGCTCACCGGGCCGCCTGCCTGGAACTGTTCGGAAGCGACCAGGTTGTTATTGGTGTACTGGAAGGCGTTCTTCCACAGGAGGGTCATCTCGTACGGCAGCGCCTGGAGGCGGAACACATAGCCGTTGAACTTGGTGAACTGGCCGCCGGAATTCGTGCGGGAGGCCTCGGAGTCTTTGTCATCCATGCCGCCCATGATGTCCGGGATGCCCTGGCCGATCTCGCCGGTCATGATGGTCCTGCCCCAGTTGTCGGTAAAATCGGAGTCAATGCCCGCCTTCAAAAGCCTGACTTCGTCGTTCGACGTCTGTGAGCCGATAAGGTAGTTCTTGATGCTCTTGTAATCAAAGCCCGCGGTCAAGCGCACGTCCCAGCGCTCGGTGTTCAGGAGCGCGATGCTTGAAAAGATCCCGTAGAGCCTGGCCTTGCCTTCCGCGTCGAGGTCCGCGAATTCCTTGCCCAGCTCGGTGTCGCTGATCAGGAAATAACCGCCGATGTCAAAGCCGTCGTTGATGGGGAAGGTGTAGCGGCCCTGCACCTGGCGCAAATAATCGTTGTTGCCGGTCAAAAGCTTCAGGTACGCCTTGTCGTCAAAACCGAAGAGGTTGTTGTGTTCGAGGACCACGCTGTAGCGGTCTTTATCAAGGTAACGGGAAGCGAAGTTGTCGTATTCAAGGCCGACATGGAACGGCACCTGGTCCTGGACGTCGATGACCACGTCCGTTGTCCCCGGGGTCTTGCCCGGCACCAGCGTCGCCCGGGCCTTGCGGTCGGGGTGCTCGTTGATATAGACCAGCGAGCGCTGCAAAGCTGAGAAATCGAAATACGAGCCGGGCGTCAGTTCGATCTTTTTCTGGATGAGCGCGGTCTTGAAGTGCTCGTTGCCGCGTATGGAAAGGTCTCCCAGCTTGCCTTCCACGACCCTGACAAGCAGCGTGCCTTCCCTGACCGACTGCGGGGGCAGGTACGCGCGGGACGTGGCATAGCCTTTCTTCCGGTATTCGTCGGTGATAAGGTCCGCGACCTTCTGCATGCCGCGCAGCGAAAGCTCCTGTCCCTCGTAAGCCGATGTAATGGCCTGGATGTCGGCCTGCGTCATGAGCGTGGCGCCCTCGACCTTGATGGTCTTGATCATGACCTTGGGGCCGGTGTCTGCGACCATCTCCGCCGTGAGCGATTCAGTCGCCTCCGGCCGTGCCTTCTCGATCTTCTTTTCGAGCTTTTTCTCTTTTTCGATAATTTTCTGTTGTTCAGTAACGCCGCCTGCGGTCTGTCCTGCAGGGACCGTCTGGGCAAACGAAACGGCAACGCAGACCAAGGATACGATGAGCACGAACGCCACGCCGAAAACCGTCAGCTTTTTCATCTTGCTATCCTTTCTTTAAGAGGGTTAAAAGATTTTAGGAATGCTTGAGTTACGTTACTGGCGTAACTTGAATATGCTACCAAAGAAACAGGGGTTTGTAAACAACTTATTTCCCCTTTTTCCTGACTTTCTTCCACCCGCCCCTCTACCACTTCGTAAGTGGAAGGGCGCAGCAGGAACAAAAAAAACGGGAAGCAGGCATGCTTCCCGTCACAAAAGTTTTCATGTAGCGAGTGGCTGTTTTCACTCTGGAAAGAATTATCCTTTGCGCAGCCTTCTTGTCGCGATCAATACCCCGCCGCCCAGAACGAACAGCGTAGCGGCGATAGGCTCCGGCACGAGACTTACCGTGAACCCCGCAGTTCCTGAATAGGTCACGGTTCTCGGAAATCCGGAGAACCTGGTGAGCAGCGTCTCCACATCGACCGTCCAGTTCCCGAGCTGTTCGACCGAACGCCAGTCATCTTCGCTCGGCAGACTCATCCAGATGCCGTTGGTGTTGACGATAGTCGAATTGTCAAGCGGCCAGAATCTCAGCAGGTCCGCGTCTCCGGTAGCAGGCGTGTCCCATTCCATGGTGGAATAGGTGCTCTTGCCGACCTCGGAATCCAGGGCAACGCCATCGTAGAATTTGATGAACAGCCACGGCTGCTCTACCTGGTAAATGAAATTGGTCTTCTCGGACGTGTTGCCCGGAGCGCCGGTAAAATAGACATCGGCGTAGTCCAGGGCGAACGCGTTTGTCGCCAAAAAAAGCAAGCTGATCAATGCCGCGAGAACGTAGGTCTTTTTATTCATGGTTCTTCTCCTGATGGTTAGTCCGTTTCTCTGTCGGGTACAAGAATGAAAGCACGCCCGCGCCGAGCAGGATCATCTCGCTTGAGATCGGCTCAGGTATTAACCTAAAATTTACGAACGTCTGCGCAAAGGCGGCAGTAGTATAGATCAAGAGGGCGCCGAGTAAAACTATGAACATCCTTTTCTTCATGCTTCCTCCTCAAAACCTTAGACAATCCCTATGGATAGTCGGCAAAAAAGCCACTCCATCACTATTGATGCAGCAATTATCGTGCCAAGAAATTCTGTTTTTTCATCTTTTATCTTATTGATTTACAACGGGTTGTGACATCAAAATTCCGCCTCTTTCTTACTCTCAAGTTTTGTTCACTCAGATAAACATTTATTTCCGCATACCGGAAATTTTTTTTGCTAACCGGTTGCAATGCAGGCTACTAGTATAATAAGAAAAAGCGAACATCCTGCTGCCTCATTATTCCCTTTTCGCCACATTCAGGGGACGTTCCCCAAGGTACCACACCTGCCCCTTACACATTCAGGGGACGTTCCCCAAGGTACCACACCTGCCCCTTATAACCTATTGCCAATCAAAATGTTGCAACGCACGCTCACGCCTTCCTGCGCAGGCGAAACTCGTTCACGTGTTCCGGTATCGCTGCACGTAGCGGTCGAGCAC
Organism: Candidatus Omnitrophota bacterium; assembly: GCA_028714595.1. Taxonomy (GTDB): domain Bacteria; phylum Omnitrophota; class Gorgyraeia; order Gygaellales; family Profunditerraquicolaceae; genus JAQTMD01. The sequence goes on along the minus strand of JAQTMD010000002.1, from coordinate 3,666 downwards.
CTCGCGGATCATGCGCTGGTACTTTCCGCGGTGCTTCTTCGCCTTCTGCTTAAAAAAATCCACGCTCAAACGGTCCAGATAAATAGTGACCTTTACCGTGTCTTTTGGAAAAATCAGTTTTTCCGGCGGCGGCAAAAAATCAGGGATTTCTGTTAATTTTCCAACCGGCATGTTTTCATCGTAAACCCGCTTTTTTCTCATATCTCTTCTCTCCTTTCCTCCAGTATCCCGCCCCAAAAATCCTGATCACGCCTTCCCGTATCGTAAACCGGACCGTCAAAATACGTCCCTCTACTCTTCCGATACAATAGAGACGTTCTTCCTGACTGCTGTGTTCTTCATCATGCAGAATGATTCTTGCTGGATCTTTGAATGCTTCGGCAGCAACGCTAAAGTCAACGCCGTGCTTACGGATATTGGCGGCTTCCTTTTCCCCGTCCCAGATAAAGCTGCCCGCCGCAAGCTCTTTATGGAAGTCTACCATTATAACCTACCTTTGTCAATATAAATATACATATATTTATATGTATACGGGGGCGTTCCCCGAGAAGCCGCGCCTGTCCATCATTACCCGTTATAGCCTCGCAAGTTGCGATGCCTTCTTACGCCTTCCTGCGCAGGCGCGGGATAAAGCTCAACAGCCCGCCGCCCAGCAAAAAGAGTGTCGAGGCCACAGGCTCAGGCGTAGTGGTCACGCGCAAATACGGCCGCAAGCCCGCGTCGGCAAACTCGGAACTGTAGAACCGCGCAAACAACTCGTCAGCCGCTCCATCCAGTCCATTCTCAAGTGCGAGCCCGTAATTCTCCCCTGCCTGCCACGATGCCACGCAGCCCTCTAAACCGCTCCATTCCCTCCACAACAGATTCCCGCCGGTAAGATTCAAAGCGCTGACCGCCGCTGATTCATACGCCGGCCTTGTGTTCCAATTCACGGCGTTCTCCTGCCAATCGCCCGTGATGCTGTGCAGCAGGATGCTGTCGCCCGCGGAATACGTATCCTGATATTGATACAGGAACAGGGATGCGGACGCGATTGTCCGGCCGTCAAGCCTGGCAAGGTCCGTGTCGCTGAACTTCAGATACGCTTCGGCATTGTCGCTTCTGTCGCGGACGGTCAGGTAGGTGGTATTGCCGTAATTGGCGGCCGGGTTTGCCTCGTTCACCCAGGCGTCCTCGATCGGATAAAAGGTGTAGGTGGTCTGCGCCGGGCACAGGCAGGGGATAAGCGCTACGCATGCTGCCGCGCCAAGCAGTACAACGACGAGCTTTTTCATTGCTCCTCCGTCACATAAAAGGTTAAGGCAGAGCTCTTCATTCGGCTCTGCCTTAACAGACGTAAGGAACCCGTAAATCTAACAAAAAAAACAACCCCGGGGGTTGAACCCCCGGGGTTGTGGATTTTTACTCTTGCGCGGTCTGATTTAACCGAGCGCGCTCAATATTTCCTTAAGCTCTGGAGACGTCTGCACTGCCGCCGCCTCTTCCATGCTCAGGATGCTCGCAATGCAGGCCTGGACCTCTTCGAACTGCCTGGCTGCATCCTGTCTCTGGCAGCAACTCTGCACATATTCCTTGATCTCTTTATACGGCATCGGGCCTTCAGCCATCTTTTTCTGGATGCCGGTCCATTTTTTATCCAGCTCTGCCAGCGGAATGCCGGCTGCTGCGCCCTGCATCATCGGCTGCACTGCTGCCGCAGGCTCTGTAGCCACGGGTAATGCGCGGAAATCGATACCCGCGACTTTCTTCGAGGCTGTTTTTTCCTCGGACTTGATCTTGCCGCCGTCGCGGCCGGTCTCGGCTTCTGCAAGCTCTTCCAGTGCCTGCATAAGCTCGGTATCCTGCCTGGCTTTTTGCAGAATCTTGGTGATCACGCCTCTTTCAAAAGCCGCTGCCGCTCCCTCTTTATTGGAATACGAATCCTCAAGCCACAAAATGGGAACCTTGGGATGGTGTTCATGAATATTTCCGGCGGCAGCAAGGCCATCGTATGTCGAGAACGTATTGATACCGGTCGTCGTGCCGATGCTGACGAGATCGAACGGCTCAGACGACTCTTGCCACTCTGAGAACAGCTCGGATGCGCTGGTCACGACCCTGACCTTGAATCCCAATCCTTCGTACAGAGCGACGGCTGCGATACGGGCAGGTTCGACATCCTCTGCCACTAAGACCGTTTTCCCTGCTGCGTAGGCTTTCACGGCTGCAGTGCCTCCGCCTCTCGAAAACACGAATTTTTGTAACTCTTTCACCATGGTTATCCGTCCCGAGTCAACATCCTTTTTCAGCGAAGCCGCATTAGCTTGATCGATCACGCCGGCGCGCAACGAGGAATCGATCAGCCCGGCGAGTAAAGCCCGCATCGCCTCAACGTCTATCCCGGGATCGTCCTGTATCTGGTTCGTTACCTTCAAGAATTTCAGCCGTAACGTTTCCCTGGCGCTTGTCTTGCCGCCGCCTTGCTTGGCCGTGTCTTTCCGGTACCGGGCCTTCAACCCCTGGACCGTCGGATGCATGACAAGCACCGGAGACTTTCCGATCCCCACGCGAAACAGTTGTGCGACGCTGTCCCCGGCAACCACGCTTTGAATGGCCGTATCAATGGTGATCTTTTTCATGAAACCGTCATACACCCAGGCAAGGCCATTCCCTTTCAAATACTCCAGGCCGCCCGTGGTCTCCATTTCTTCTTTAAACTCGATCGCGACGCCGATCGTAGCTATTGCGTCCATGAACCGTTGGCGCATCTGTTGTATCAGCTCCGCGTGATGCAGTTCCAACGCCTTGTCATCGTTCTTGCGTATCGCGGTCCTTATCTTGTAGAGCGTCTTTTGTATGGCCGTGGTTCCGCCGTCCCGTGATGTTGCCGGAGCCGCTGCCCCGTCCTCTTCATCGTCTTTGCGCACGTTGTTTAACAGATCGATCAACTTCTTGAGCCAGTCCCGGGATGGGAGAGTCACCGGAGGCAGGAAGATGACGTTGTCTTCCCTGCGCGCCGGCCGTTCCGCCTCGACGATGGATACCCTCCACCGCGCCACATCGAGAGAGACCGGGTGCTCCTCGTCATCGGCGAACCGGACAGGCTGGATAATGATGATCGTCTCAGAAGAAACGTCTGCCGCATTCTTCCTGTCGATGTTTACCGCAAACTCCCACGCCTCCTTATACCTCTCTATCTGTCCCGCATACTCCTTCATCAACCGGGAGAACGCAGCTTCATCGCCTTTCAGTATCGCGTCATTGAGCCTGCTTATGATATTCCTGATATCCTCAGGCACATCCGCTGTGCCGCCGTCCCATTCTTCCCCAGGGAGTTCAGACGAATCGTTTATTTCCACTCTTTCACTTGACCCTAGTGCTGATGAGGGATGCAGCCGCATGTCTTCCTCGCTCTTGACCTGCCCCGGATGGTCTCCGGCCCTGAACTTTTCTCCGGTTGGCATACCGCCGGCCCCGCCGTCTGCGGCCTCCGGGGCGCCGTCTTTGACCTGCAAGCTATTCCCGGCAGCTGCCTTTTTAATAACTATTTCATATTCTATTGCCATTGCTCCAAGTAAACTTTTGACTGAAACCACAAAAGCTCTTTTTTGAATAGAAGTGTTTAGGTCTAAGGAAGCATCCGTTATTACGTATTTTACAGTTGCATCATATTTTCCGCTGCCCGCT
>JAQTMD010000001.1 GCA_028714595.1 Candidatus Omnitrophota bacterium | reverse complement strand
CGGGGGACCATCCACATTGAATTCTATTCTCAGGAAGACCTGGAGCGCATCGTGCACCGGATGAGAGGAGAAGCAAAGATATGAGCGGCAGACAGACAAACGCGGTCCTGATCCTTATCAAGCCCGACGGGCTGAAGAAGTCGTTGACGGGCAATATCCTGACGCGGCTCTCCGAGACGAAGCTGGAGATCGTCGCCGCCAAGATGGTCAGGGTCTCCAAGGATCTGGCCGAGGAGCACTATACCCATTTGCGCGACAAACCTTTTTTCCCGGAACTGATCAAGTACCTCCAGGGAGAGCTCCACGACCGGCGCAAGGTCATGGCGCTCATCTACTGGGGGCCCGACGCGATCGCCAAGTGCCGGGATATCGCCGGCAAGACCAACCCGGAAGAGGCAGAGTCGACGTCGATCCGCGGCTCGTACGGCAGGATCCTGACTACCGGCCTGTACGAGAACGTGATCCATGTTTCTTCCGATGAATCCGAGGCCCAGCGGGAGATCAAGCTGTGGTTCTCGCCCGACGAGATAATCGTCGATCTGTACCCGATCAAAGAGGTCGTGCATAAAGAATGCAAACAAAAAACGTGGGCGTAAGAGGCGAAAGGACGGGGCGATGATGCGGGGCATGACAGGATTTGGCAGCAGGGATGGCGTAGTCGGAGCAGTCGGTGCGGTGGGCGTTGAGATCCGCAGCACCAACCATAAATTTCTGGAGATCGTCCAGCATCTGCCCGAGGGGTTGCTTGCCCTCGAAGACAAGATCAAGAAAGAGATCGAGTCGCGGCTCAAGCGCGGCCGCATTACCTGTGTGGTCACGGTGTCGGCGCGGCAGTCCCACCAGGTCTGCGTGGACAAGGCGCTGCTCGGCCGCTACATGGGACTCGTCAAGGAGATCGGCAGGCGCTACCATATCTCCGACGCGGTGAAGATCGATACGCTGATCAATTTGCCGGGCGTTCTCTCGGTCTCGGAGAAGAAATGCACGCCGCAGGAGTTGTGGCCGGCGCTCAAAAAAGTAGTGGGCACGGCGCTCGACGACCTTATCGCCATGCGCAGGAAAGAGGGTCGGGCGCTGGCAGTGTACCTCAAAAAAGAAGTCGCGCGGCTGGAGGTGAGCATCGGGTTTGTCAAGACGCGCTTTAAGACGGCGATCAGGGAGCGCGCGGCGCAGTTCGCCACCGATACGGAACGGGCGGCATTCTTAAAAGAGGCGGATATCTCCGAAGAACTGTCGCGCCTGGCGTTCCACGCAAAGAGTTTCCGGCTCAAGCTCGGTGTCGCCGGCCCGGTTGGCAAGGAGCTGGATTTTATCTGCCAGGAAATGCAGCGTGAAGCAAACACCATCGGCGCCAAATCCTGCGACGTGGAAATCTCCGCGGCCGGGGTCAAGATAAAGAGCCAGATTGAGAAGCTGCGCGAACAAGTGCAGAATGTCGAGTAAGCCACAGGTTGCAGACAGCGCGCGTTGCCCGGCGCGGGGGACGATCTTTGTCCTTTCCGGTCCGTCGGGCTCAGGCAAGACCACGCTTGCCCGGGCAGTCCTGGCGGACAAGTCGCTCGGCAGGAGCCTGGTGCGCTCAATCTCTTTTACGACGCGGCCCCGCCGGCGCGGGGAACGGGAAGGGAAGGATTATTTTTTCCTGACCAGCGACGAGTTCAGGCGCAATCTCCGCGGACAAAAAATCCTTGAATGGACCCGGTATTTAGGGTATTATTACGGGACGGCGAGGGATTTCGTGGACCGGACGCTGCAACGGTCAAAGGGCCTGATCCTCTGTCTCGACTTAAAAGGAGCGCAGCGGATCAAGTCCCTGTACCCGAAGGATTCGGTGACTGTCTTTGTCATGCCGCCGTCGCTGGAAGAACTATTTCGCAGGATACAGGGGCGCAGGCGCGAGACAGGCGCCGAGATACGCAAGCGGATTGCCGTTGCCAAGCGGGAGATCGCGGCGTGCGGAAGCTATGACTACTGTCTGGTCAACAGCGACTTGCGACGAGCTATAACGCGTTTGAAGACCATCATACGCCAGAACATGCACTAGATAAGCATAAGGAGACATCATGTACCATGCAGCACTGGAGAACATGCTGGATAAGACAGGCGGATCGGTGTATAAACTCGTGGTGCTGGCTTCGAAGCGGGCCCTGGACCTGGCTGAAGGCCATACCAGGCTCGTCGGAGATGTCGATCCCGCAACCAAGCCGTCCACGATCGCTTTACGGGAGATCGAGGTGGGCATGATCAGGATGAAGGAGTAGCGGGCGATGGCCAGACAGAAAGAAATCGTCCTGTGCGTCACTGCCAGCATCGCCATCTATAAAGCCTGCGATATCACCAGGAGGCTTAAAGAGGAGGGCTGCGCGGTCAGCGTGGTGATGACCAAAGAGGCCGAGGAATTCATCCGGCCGGCGCTGTTTGCCAATCTCTCCGGTAATAAAGTGTTGACCGGGATGTTCAGCGATCCCGGTGCATGGGATATCGAGCATGTCTCGCTGGCAGACCGGGCAGGGGTTGTGTTGATAGCCCCGGCAACCGCCAACATCATCGCAAAGCTCGCCGCCGGCATCTGCGACGACCTGCTCACGTGCGTGGTTTCGGCGACCAGGGCAAAGGTCGTGATAGCCCCGGCGATGAACGAGAACATGTACCTGAATCCGATTACGCAGGGCAACATCAAGAAACTCCAAATAGCCGGCGCCAAGTTCATCGGACCGGTACGGGGAAAGCTTGCCTGCGGCAAGGCCGGCATGGGGTGTCTGGCAGGCGTTGATGCAATCGTCCAAGAGACGCTGCGGTTATTGAAGTAGATTCCGGCGACGTAGCCAAGTGGCAAGGCAACTGTCTGCAAAACAGTTATTCAGCGGTTCGAATCCGCTCGTCGCCTCCATCACAGTACAGCAGGGAAGGGAACAGGGATTTGCTTTGCCGGGGTGGCGAAACTGGCAGACGCACGAGATTTAAAATCTCGCGACCGCAAGGTTATAAGGGTTCAACTCCCTTCCCCGGCACCAAACAAAACGGCACAATAAATCCGGGGCTCATAGCTCAGTTGGTTAGAGCGTTGCGTTGACATCGCAAAGGTCTGAGGTTCAAGTCCTCATGGGCCCACCACTTTAGCTTGTAGCATGCAGCTCGTAGCGCTGCACGACTGACGCGCTACAACCTACGAGCTGCAAACGTCGCCGTACTATGGAACTGGATACGCTCAGACATTCATGCTCGCACGTCATGGCACAGGCGGTCAAGGAACTCTGGCCCCGGACGAAGCTTGCCATCGGCCCGTCCATCGAGGACGGGTTCTATTATGATTTCGACAAGGAAGAGCCGTTTTCCGACGATGATCTCGCCGCGATCGAGAAGAAAATGACTGAGATCATCAAAAAGGACGAGCCGTTTGTGCGCCAGGAGCTCGGCAAAAAGGAAGCCGAGGAGCTCTTTAAGAAATCGAACGAAACCTATAAGCTGGAGCTCATCAGGGACATCCCCGATGAGAAGGTCTCGATCTATAAAACCGGCGAAGGCTTCACTGACCTCTGCCGCGGTCCGCACATTGCTTCCACCGGCCAGATCAAGGCCTTCAAATTATTGTCGGTCGCCGGCTCCTACTGGCACGGGATCGAGACCAATCCCATGCTTCAGAGGATCTACGGCACCTGTTTCGAGTCGCAGAAGGAATTAGACGAGTATTTAAAAGATCTGGAAGAAAGAAAGCTGCGCGACCATCGCAAGCTCGGTCCGCAACTGGAACTCTTTGACATTTATCAGGAGATAGCCGGACCCGGGCTGGTCTTTTACCATCCCAAAGGAGCGCTGCTGCGCAAGTTGATCGAAGATTACGAGAAGGAAGAGCATCTGAAGCGCGGCTACCAGCTGGTGATCACCCCGCATATCATGCAGGCCGAGCTCTGGAAGACCTCGGGCCACCTGGATTATTACAAAGAGAACATGTACACCTTCAAGATAGACGATAAAGAGTTTGTCTTGAAGCCGATGAACTGCCCGGGCCACATGCTCATCTACAAATCCAAGATGCGCAGCTACCGCGACCTGCCCGTGCGGCTCTTTGAGCTGGGCACGGTCTACCGCCATGAGAAGGCCGGGGTGATGCACGGGCTGCTGCGCGTGCGCGGTTTTACCCAGGATGACGCGCATATCTTCTGCCTGCCCTCGCAGGTCGTCGCAGAGATTAAAGGCGTTGTGGAATTTGTGTTTACCACGATGAAGGTCTTTGGTTTCGACACGTGGGGGATCGAACTGAGCACCAGGCCTGCGAAGTCCATCGGGTCCGACGAGGACTGGAAGATGGCGACGGAGGCCCTGGAGGATTCTTTAAAAAGCCTCGGCCTGTCCTACGAGATCAATGAGGGCGACGGCGCTTTTTACGGACCGAAGATAGACATTAAATTGAAGGACGCCTTGAAGCGTTCCTGGCAGTGCGCGACCGTGCAGTGCGATTTCAGCCTGCCAAAAAGGTTCGCGCTGACCTACGTTGATGCCGACGGCAGCGAAAAGCAGCCGATCATGCTCCACCGGGTTTTATTGGGAAGCGTGGAGCGGTTTACCGCCTGTCTGACCGAGCATTACATGGGCGATTTCCCCCTGTGGCTGGCCCCGGAACAGGCGCGCGTCGTCCCCATCAAGGAAGACGTCGCCGAATACGCCCGCAGCGTAGAACAGAAATTGCGCGATGCCGGGATCCGCGCATCCACCGACGGCCGCAACGAGACCCTGAACAAACGGATCCGTCAGGCAGAGCTCGACAAGATTCCGTATATACTGGTCGTCGGAGCGAAGGAAGCGCAAGGTTCGAGCGTCACGGTGCGCAGGCGCCATGTCAAAGAACAGACAACCGAATCAATAGAGGAATTCGTCAAAAACGTACACGCGCAGGTCGCCAGCCGGCAATGAGCCGGCAAAACAGCGACCGTCGTCACGCGAAGGAGGTGCCGCTATAAAAAAATTTATCAGGATAAACGAACGGATCCGCGTCCCCGAAGTACGGTTGATCGGGCCGGAAGGAAACCAGTTGGGGATCGTGTCTATCGACCGGGCACGTCAGATCTCCGATGAGGCCGGACTGGACCTGGTCGAGGTCGCACCCCAGGCAGTCCCGCCGGTGTGCAGGGTCATGGATTTCAACAAGTTCAAATACGACCAGGAAAAGAAAGAGCGGGAGGCGAAAAAGCACCAGAAGGCGGGCAAGATCAAGGAGATACGACTCCACCCCAATATCGACGAGCACGACTACCTGGTAAAGATGAGACAGGTGGTCGGCTTCCTGAAGAAAAAAGACAGGGTCAAGATAGACCTTTTCTTCAGGGGCAGGCAGATCGAGCATATGGACCTGGGCAGGAAGATATTGGACCGGTTCATCATGGACACGCAGACAGAAGGCCAGGTGGAAAAAGAGCCGTCCCTGGAAGGCAAGATCATGTCGCTGGTCGTTGCCCCGAAAAAGAGCTGAAACGTTCACTGCGGCAGGTTACACGGGAGACACGGATGTTAAAGACGAAGAAGGGCGTTGCAAAACGGTTCAAGCTGACCAAAAAGGGAAAGATAAAGTACTATCCCGGCGGCAAAAGCCATTTGCAGACGAATAAGAATCCAAAGAGGGTCCGCGGGTTGCGGCACGGCAGGACCGTGAAGAACAAGAAAGAAGCTGCGTACTTAAAGAAGATGCTGCCATACGGCTAAACGGGTCGCCCGGAGCCGGGCGCCTGAGCGCGTTGGCACGTTTTTATGCATAGGTAAGAAACAGAGGGTTAGCCGTTGCAGGTGATAAGTCGGGTCCGAAGATCGGCTGCATGCCGACCGCAGAGCCTTGTCGCGCGGCAGCGATAATCATTCCGCACGAGTACTAATGAAGAAATAAGGAGGAACATGTGGCAAAAGCCAGACACAGCGTCGCTACCAGACGCAGGAAGAAGAGAGTCTTAAAACAGGCCAAAGGGTTTTGGCTCGACCGGAGCAAGCAGTTCCAACAGGCCCGCCGGGCGCTCATGCACGCGCTCACCTACACCTACCGCGACAGAAAGGCGCGCAAGCGCGACTTCCGCCGTCTTTGGATCGCCCGCATCAACGCCGCCTCCCGCGCCGAAGGCATATCCTACAACGTGTTTATGGCCGGCTTGAAGAAGGCAAAAGTGGGGTTGGACAGAAAGATCCTCGCCGAGCTTGCGGTCAATGACCCCAAGGTGTTCAAGAAACTGGTCGAGATAGCCAAACAATAAGAGGCGTCTATGTACGTCATCATCATCGGCTGCGGCAGGGTAGGAGCGGAGCTGGCAAAGCTGGTCTCGAGCGAGGGCCACGATGTCGTGGTCATCGACAAGAGCCAGGCATCGTTTGCGCGGCTGGGCAATACCTTTAACGGCGTCACCCTCGTCGGGAACGGCTTTGACCGTACCTTGCTCAAACAGGCAGGCATAGAAAAAGCCGACGCCTTCTGCGCCGTGACCAACGGCGACAATACGAACCTGATCTCGGCGCAGGTCGCGCGCAAGATTTTCAAGGTGCCCAAGGTCATCGCGCGTGTCTATGACCCGCAGCGCGCGCATATCTACAAGGCCCTGGGCATGGATATCTTAAGCGGCACGATCCTGTTCGCGTCGCTGATCAGGGACAAGATCGTGGAGAGCCGCTTTTCGAGCTACCTCATCGAGACCAAGGACCTGGGAGTCATCGAGATCGAGGTGCACAAGGACCTCGCGGGCAAGCACGTCGCCGACCTCAACGCGCCCGGAGACTTTTTGGTCGTGGCAGTCAGGCGCGTCGAGGGCGTCCTGATCCCCGAGCCCGCCACGGTGCTCAAGGAAAAAGATATTCTGATGGCGGTGGTCAAAGTCGCCAGTCTCGATAAGATCCGGGACAGATTTGACATCGGACAAAGGAAATAGCCATGAAGATCGTCATCGTGGGTGCAGGCAAAGTCGGGTTTTTTCTGGCCAAACGCCTTATCGTCGGTAAGCACACCATCAGCATCGTCGATAAGGACAAGCAGGTCTGCGAAGATATCGCCAAGGAGCTGGAGATACTGGTGATCAACGGCGACGGCTGCGACCCGCTGATCCTCGAAGAGGCCGGGGCGCGGCACGCCGACGTCGTGGCTGCGGTGACCGGGGACGACGAAGACAATATGATCATCTGCCAGCTGGCCAAAGAGCTTTTTGAGACGCACCGCACCGTCGGCAGGGTGAACAACCCCGACAACGAACACACCTTCGCGGAGCTCGGCATCGACGTACCCGTGGACGCCACCATGATCATCGGCAAGATCATCGAGGAAGAGGTCTCGTTCGCGGATTTCGTCAACCTCATGAGCTTCAAACGCGGCAAGCTCGCCATAGTGCGCGTGGACCTGGCGCCGGAGTCGCCGGTGATCAACAAGAAGATAAAAGACCTGGCCCTGCCCGCGGATTCGGTCATTGTCTCCATCGTGCGGGGGGAAAAAGTGATTGTGCCCAAAGGCAATACGGCATTTGCCGCAGGGGACGACGTGATCGCCATAACCACGGTCGGCAATGAATCGCAGGTCCTCAACTTCCTGTTAGGCAAGATGTGACATGAGAATACGTCCCGTCGGTAACAGTATCCTGGGCATCGCCACTGAGATCGCATACGCGGCAGCCGTCATCCTGGCCGCTTTCACAGCCTGCCTGGCCTTCTGCGCGCGGCGCTAGGGATCCGTATGATCTTAAAGCCCCACAGAGACGATGTAACGGTCATCGCATACTACCTGGGCAAAGTCATCATCGGCCTGGGCCTGACGATGTTTATTCCCGCCGGACTCGGCTTCGCGCTCAATGAACGCGGTCCCGCCCTCGATTTCCTTATTTCTATCGAGCTCCTGCTGTTGATCGGTCTTGTATTGACGAGCCGGTACCGTTCCGAAAAACTCCTTGGGTGGATGCACGGGATGATCGTGGCCTCGCTGGCATGGCTGGTTGCGATGTTCCTGGGCGCCATCCCCCTCTATATGAGCGGCCATTTCAGGTCATACCTCGATGCCTGCTTTGAAGCCATGTCGGGATTTGCCACCACGGGCCTTACCCTTGTCCAGGACCTCGACCATCTTTCCTATGCGCATAACCTCTGGCGGCACCTGATCATGTTCATCGGCGGCCAGGGCATTGTGGTCATCGCGCTGTCCATGTTCGTCAAGGGTTTTACCGGCGGATTCACCATGTACGTGGGAGAGGCCCGCGACGAAAAGATCCTGCCCAACGTGGCGCACACCGGCCAGTTCATCTGGCTGGTGAGCATCGTGTATCTGGTGCTGGGAACGATCGCCCTGGGGATAGCGGGACTGCTCAACGGCATGAAGCCGTTCAACTCCTTCTTTCACGGCGCCTGCGTGTTCATGGCCGCTTTTGATACCGGCGGTTTTACCCCGCAGTCGCAGAATATACTGTACTATCACAGCCTGCCCTTCGAAGTCATCACCATCATCATCATGATCCTGGGCGCGATCAATTTCAAGCTGCATTATCATCTCTGGGCCGGGAATCGGAAGGAGATATTCAAGAACATCGAGACGCGGACTTTTTTCCTGACGGTCATGGTCACGTTCATTATCGTAGCCGCCGGGTTGTCTCAGGCGGGCATCTATCCCAAGGCTTTGCTGCTGTTTCGGAAAGGCTTCTACCAGCTGATTTCCGGCCATACCGGAACCGGTTACCAGACGGTCTACGCACGGCAGTTTATCAACGAGTGGGGCCACCTTGCGCTCGTCGGCCTTATCTGTGCCATGGCATTGGGAGGCGCTGTCTGTTCCACGACAGGCGCCATCAAGATGTTCCGCGTCGGCGTGATCGTCAAGGCCCTGGTGCAGGACATAAAACGGATTATCCTGCCCCCGCGGGCGGTGGTGATGCAGAAGTTCCACCACATCAAGGAAGTCTTCCTTGAAGACGCGCAGGTCAGGCCTGCACTGATGATTACGCTGGCGTACCTTGCGCTGTACGGCATCGGGTCTATCGTGGGCATGTTCTACGGTTACCCGTTTCTGGAATCCCTGTTTGAGTCCACCTCGGCGGCGGCAAACGTGGGCTTGTCCTGCGGCATCACCAGCGTTGACATGCCGGCGACGCTCAAGGTTACCTATATTATTCAGATGTGGGCAGGCAGGCTTGAGTTCATGTCCGTTCTTACGCTGTTCGGATTCATCTATGCGACGATAAAGGGAAAATGAGGGCGCACAAGCATACGGATGAACGGTCACTGATTGTTGTCGCGGTTGCGGCCGCTCTGCTGTCGATGTTTTTTCTGCAGGGATTTGTTTTTGCGCAGACTGTCCCGAGCTCCGAGCTTATCAGCAAAGCAAAAGAGTACGACGGAAAAACCGTGTCATTTGAAGGTGAAGTCATCGGCGATGTGATGCAGCGGGGCGACTTTGTCTGGGTCAACGTGCATGACGGTACGACCGCGATCGGCATCTGGATGAGTAAAGATTTCGCCCGCTCGATCGCCGAAACCGGCGGCTATAGAAAGACAGGGGATCGCGTCTCAATAAGCGGCGTATTCCACCAGCACTGCCCTGAGCACGGCGCAGACCTTGATATTCACGCAGACGGCCTCCAGGTGATCGCTCGGGGGATGCGCCTGGCAGAAGAGCCCCATGTCAGTAAATCCAAGCTTGCGCTTGGGTTCGGAATAGCATTGGGAGTTTTATGGATATTGAGCCTATTAAACAAACGCTAGATTCCGAGATCGCGGCAGTCGGTTCTCTGCAGGCGCTCGAGGAGCTCAAGGTCAAATACCTGGGCAGAAAGGGAGTCCTTGCGCAACTGACGGGGCAGATCCCGACCTTGCCGCCCGATCAGCGAGGACAGTTCGGCAAGCAGGCCAATGAGCTTAAAAACAAGATCCTCACGCTTTTCGCCGAGAAACAGCAGGCCCTTGCAGGGCAGGCAGTCGCTCAGCGGCGCACCAGCGTCGATTTCAGCATGCCGGGCATAGCCCAGGACCTGGGATTCGCGCATCCGGTCACCCAGGTCATCGACGAGATCTGCGGGATGTTCCGGCGCATGGGTTTTCAGGTCGTCGACGGCAATGAGATCGAGACCGAGTTTGCGAATTTTACGGGTCTGAATATCCCGCTGGAGCATCCCTCGCGGGAGGCATTCGATACTTTTTACCTCGATTGCCCGGCAGGCGCGGAGGGTAAATACCTTTTGCGCAGCCAGACCTCGACGGTACAGATCCGGGCGATGAGCGCGCAAAAGCCGCCGATCGCCGTTGTGGCGCCGGGCAGGGTATACCGCCCCGATGCCGTGGATGCCTCGCACTCGTTCATGTTCCACCAGATCGAAGGATTCATGGTGGACACCGACATAACATTCTCCGACCTCAAAGGCGTCTTGGAATTCTTCGCCAAAGGGATCTTCGGCCAGGATATTGCCATGCGTTTCCGGCCGCACTTCTTCCCGTTCACCGAGCCGTCCGCAGAAGTGGATATCTCCTGCATTATTTGTAAGGGAAAGGGCTGTTCGGTCTGCGGCAGGAAGGGCTGGCTTGAAGTCCTGGGCTCGGGCATGATCCACCCGAACGTATTCAGGACCGTCGGCTATGACCCCAAAAAATATACGGGATTTGCCTTTGGCATGGGCGTGGAACGCATTGCCATGCTCAAGTACGGGATCCATGATATCCGCCTGTTCAGCGAAAACGACCTGCGTTTTTTAAGACAGTTCTAATATGAAAGTAACCTACGAGTGGCTTAAAGACTTTGTCGATATCAAGCTGCCTGCCGATGAGTTGGCGGAAGAACTGACCATGGCAGGCCTTGAAGTCAAAGGCATTGAATCCAGGGCAGGCGACACGGTCTTTGAGATCGAGATAACCTCAAACCGTCCGGACTGGTTAAGCGTCATCGGCGTGGCGCGTGAGGTGGCGGCGATTACAGGCAAGAAGCTGAAAAAGTCGCCGGTCGCCAGTCAGCGGTCACCGGTCAAAAAAGGGGAGCGGTATTCCGTAGAGATAGAGGACAAGAAGGACTGTCCGCTCTATACCGCAAAGATCATCCGCGGCGTTACGGTCAAGGCGTCTCCCGAGTGGCTGCGTAAGCGGCTGGAGTCAATCGGCTGCCGCCCCGTCAACAATATCGTCGATATCACCAATTACGTCATGTTTGAATTGGGAGAACCGCTGCATGCCTTTGACCGCGATAGGCTCGACGGAGATTCTATTATCATCCGCAGGGCAAAGCCGCAGGAGAAACTCGTTTCCATCGACGGCATTGAGCGGGGCCTTTCGCCCGAGATCATGGTCATCGCCGACGCCGGTAAGGCCGTTGCCATTGCCGGCGTCATGGGCGGGAAAGGCGCCGAGGTCCACGAAGCGACCACCAGCGTTATGCTGGAGGCTGCACAGTTTAACCCTGTCCTGGTCAGGCGGAGTCGCCAGAAGTTAGGCATGCAGAGCGAGGCTTCGTACCGGCTTGAGCGGGGAGTGGACATCCAGACCGTGCAGCAGTCGTCTGAGCGGGCAGCGCAGATGATCCTGGAGCTTGCCGGGGGGACGAAGGTTTGCGCTGCGAGTTCTGCGGTCAGCCGTCGCAGCCCGGCAGCGATCACCATAGCCTGTGCCAGCGTAACCAGGCACCTGGGCATTACGCTCTCCCGAGATACCATTGCCGGCATACTTGCGCGTTTAGGTTTTACTGTCAGCCGCTTGCGCAAGGATTGCCTGTGCGTGACGGTGCCGGCCTGGCGCCAGGATGTAAAAGCCGAGATCGACCTCATTGAAGAGGTCGCCCGCATCCGGGGGTATGATGCGATCCCTACGACGTTGCCCGCCGCAATATACCGGGCAGCCGAGGACCGCATTACCGAACACATCCCTGTGCTCAAAAATATGCTGATGGGGCTGGGGTTGACCGAAGCAGTGACCTACAGCCTGATCGACCGTAAAGGACTCGAAGGGTTCTGGCCTGATGCCGAAGCCCCGATCGCTGTCGCCAATCCCTTAAGCCAGGAGCAGGAGCTGCTTCGGCCCACGCTTATTCCCAGCCTTGCGCGCTGCGTTGCCTATAATCTGCGCCAGAAACAGGAACGCATCAATATCTTTGAGATCGCCAAGACCTACCGGAAGACCGGCGGAAAGATCAGGGAGGAATACGCCGTGGGTTTTGCCCTCTGCGGGCACAAGACCGTGTGGCTTGAGCCTGATTTCAGACATGCTTCCGACGAGGCAGGGCTGCTGCATGCCAAAGGCATCATCGATACCGTGCTTGCGCGTCTCGGCATTGCGCGCCGCCTCTACCGTGCCCAGACCGACGGGAACCTTATCGTCGAGGTCGACGGAAGAAATGTGGGGAGGGTATTGAGATTGACGGGTGCGCAGCTCGCATCCCTTGACGTCAAGAACCGGGAGATCTTCTGCGCCGAGCTTTCAGCGGCAATGCTGTTGGAGCTCATGGGTACGGCCAAGACATTCGTCCCCTTTGCGCGCCTGCCCGGCATTACGCGTGACATAAGCCTCGTGGTCAAAGACGACGTCTCCATCGAAGATGTTCAGGCAGCCATCGTCAAGGCTGCCGCAGGCCTGGTCCAGGAGACGAAAGTCACGGATTTTTACGCCGGCCAGCACATCGAGTACGGTTTTAAGAACCTGACGATATCCTGTTTCTACTGCTGTGCCGACCATACCCTGATCGAAGACGAAGTTTCACCGGTCCACGCCAAAGTCATCGACGCACTCAAAACAGAGTTCTCTGCCCACATTCGTTAAACCTTGACTGAATTTATCGGGCGTGATATACTGCGCTTGAACGAAAGAGAAAATCAATCCCTGCCGTGCTCGTCAGACGTTCTTGATAATTGGTGAACCAACACCATCAATTAGGGAGTCAAGCTTCGTGACCGCTTTGGCGGCCACGAGAGACTTCCCCCTGAATCAACTGGTTCAGCCATTAAGAACGCCAACGGCACACGCGGGGATATATCTTGCAGCCCCGATTTCACGTCACGTACCGGAAATCGGGGCTGCGTGTTTTCGGGGGAGAGCCCCCATTTTGCGCTTGTCGCACCCCCGAAATCATGTTACAATAGTTGAAATTTCCGAAAGACCCCTATGATTATTTCAGAAGCAAAACCTTTTCAGGAAGTGTTGGATAGCGTACAGGGCTTCACCAGGATTTTCCTTGTCGGCTGCGGAGACTGCGCCACGCTGTGCAAATCCGGAGGCGAGGGCGAGCTCCTTGCCATGAAAGAGAAACTGGAGGCGCAGGGAAAGGCCGTGCCGGGTTTTTGCATCCCTGAATCGACGTGCGCAGCCGCGAAACTGAAGACCGAACTTGCCAAGAACATGAAGGCAGTCCGTGAGGCTGAAGCGATCCTGGTATTGGCCTGCGGGCTCGGCGTACAATCGGTCAAAGACAATGACCGGTTCGGCCTGGCTGTGCTTCCGGCAAACAACACTGTTTTCGGCGCTTGTATGGACGGCCAGGGCAATTTCCTGGAAAAATGCTCGCTCTGCGGCGAATGCATCCTGGCCAAGACCGGCGGTATCTGCCCGGTGACCCTCTGCCCCAAGGGGATCCTGAACGGCCCCTGCGGCGGCATGGATAAGGGCAAATGCGAGCTGGACAAGGAACGGGATTGCGCCTGGGTGCTGATCTGGCGGGAGCTGGAAAAGAATAACAAGTTGGAGAGTTTTCGCATCAATCAGCCTCCGCGCGACCACAAAAAAGCGCTCAAACCGCACCGTCTGGCGGCTGCTCAGAAATAGACGCGTTGCCGAAGGCCATGCGTACGAACCCGAAGGACATACCGTTGACAAAGAAGAGAATTCGTACTAAAATCTTATATAAGCTTAAAACTCAGAAGGAGGATAATCGGATAACGAAAAGCAGAAAGATAAAGCACAAGCTTTTCAGAAGCCGGATGTTCAAGAACGCAAAGACCGTGATGTTCTATATGTCGTTTGGTGGAGAAGTCGAGACGATTGATATGATTAAGGAAGCTCAGGAATTGGGTAAGACCGTCGTGGTACCGGTATGTGACAAGAATCGAATGATGCGACCCTGCCTGTTGAAAGACAGGGGAGCCTTGTTGCGGGGCCCTTACGGGATACGCGAGCCTGCAGAAAAGAAGGCCTTAAGCGTAAGGAGCCTTGACCTGATCATTGTGCCTGGCCTCGCGTTTGATGCGAAGGGAAGGCGTTTAGGCAGAGGCAAAGGCTACTATGACCGTTTCTTGCAGAAGGTCCCCCCGGACATCGTCTCTATCGGGTTGGCATACGATTTCCAGGTCTTACCCACCGTCCCCACCACTGAACACGACGTAGACGTCCACGCCATACTCTTTGCGTAAAAAGCAGCCAGCATAATCTCACACGCACCATGAGCAACAGGTGCCGCGCCTGGCGCGCAGCTTTCCACGCGCCTTTCGAGAGCGGCGCCCCTGTCCATGATCACCGTCGTAGGGAGGAGGTAACGAAGCCATGATGACCGTTATTGTGTTTATTGTCCTGACCTTTGTTTCCCTGGGGCTGGGATATTTCATGCGTAAATATATCGCCGAGAAGAAAACCCAGGATGCAGAGGCAAGGGCAAAGTTTATCATTGATCAGGCGAAAAAGGAAGCGGAAGACAGGAAGCGCGCAGGGGAACTGGAATCAAAGGACATGTTGTACAAGCTGCGCCAGGATTTCGAGCAGCAGACCAAGGACCGCCGGCAGGAGATATTCAACATGGAAAAGCGGCTGGCGCAGAAAGAGGAGAACATCGACCGCCGCCTTGACCTGCTGGAGAAGAAAGAGAAAGACTCTGAGGCCAAGCTTGAAACGGTCCGGAAACAGGAAGAGGCCCTGAAGGGAAAGGAAAATCAGTTGCATGCCTTGATCGTCGAGGAAAAAGAACGGCTGCAGAAAATAGCGTCCCTTTCCCTGGAAGAGGCGCGTCATATCCTCCTCAACCGCCTGAACGAAGAGCTCAACAGCGAGAAGGCGGTGTTGATCAAGCGGCAGGAGGAGGATTTGCGCTCTAACGCGGAGAAAAAAGCGGCTGAGGTCATCAGCCTGGCGATCCAGCGCTGCGCCGTTGAGCACACCGTCGAGTCCACGGTCAGCGTGGTGACGCTGCCCAGCGACGAGATGAAGGGCAGGGTCATCGGCCGCGAGGGGCGCAACATCCGCGCCCTTGAGATGGCCACGGGCGTCGACGTCATCATCGACGATACGCCCGAGGCGGTCACGCTTTCCTGCTTTGACCCGGTCCGGCGCGAGGTGGCCCGCCTGAGCCTCGAGAAGCTTATTTCCGACGGCAGGATTCACCCCGGCCGCATCGAAGAATTGGTGGAAAAGACCAAGAAGGAGATGGAGGAGAAGATCAAGGAAGAAGGCGAGCGCGCGGCGTTTGACGCGGGCGTGGACAGCCTTCATCCGGAACTGATCAAGCTCCTGGGCCGCCTGAAGTACCGGACCAGTTTCGGCCAGAACGCCCTGCAGCACTCGAAAGAGGTCTCATACCTGGTCGGCGTGATGGCGTCGGAGCTGGGCCTTGATTTCAAGATTGCCAAGCGCGCCGGCCTCCTGCACGACATCGGAAAGGCGCTGGACCATCAGATCGAGGGTACCCACGCCAAGATCGGCGCGGACATCCTCAAGAAGTTCAACGAATCAGCCGAGATCATCCACGCCGTTGAGGCGCATCACGAGGAGACCGAGGCAAAGAGCTTTTACGCGGTCCTGGCAGTCGCCGCCGACGCGATCAGCGCGGCCCGGCCCGGCGCACGTAGAGAGACCCTGGAGACCTATATCAAACGCCTGGAGAAGCTGGAGTCGATCGCCAACGTTTTCAAGGGAGTGGATAAATCCTATGCCATACAGGCAGGCAGGGAGATTCGCGTCATCGTGCAGCCCGAAAAGATTAACGACGGCGATGCGGTGACCATGGCGCGGGACATCCGCAAGAAGATCGAAGAGGGCATGGAATATCCCGGCCAGATCAAGGTCACGGTCATCCGGGAGACGCGCGCCATAGAATACGCCAAATAGGTCGGTATCCGCAGGTGCGCGAAGGAGAGTATGAATATACTGTTTATCGGGGACATCGTCGGAAAACCGGGGAGGGATGCGGTCAAGGTCCTGCTGGGGGGGTTGCGCAGGGAATACGACCTTGATTTTGTGGTCGCCAACGCCGAGAACGCTGCGGGCGGCTCAGGAATCACCCAGCGGGTGGCGCAGGAGCTCTTCGATGCATCGGTCGACGTGATTACTTCCGGCGACCACATCTGGAAGAAAAAAGAGATCTTTGAGTTCATCAGCGCCGAGCCGCGCATCCTGCGCCCGGCTAATTTCCCCGGCGGCGCACCGGGGATGGGGAGTGCCGTGTTCACGGCGCCCGGAGGGGTAAAGGTCGGCGTGATTTGCGTGCTGGGCAGGGTCTTCCTGGATCCGCTGGAGTGCCCTTTCAAGACAACGATGGCCTGCGTGGAACAGCTCTCCAAAGAGACCAAGGTGATCCTGGTGGATATCCACGCCGAAGCGACCTCGGAAAAGGTAGCCTTAGGCTGGTATCTCCAGGGAAGGGCGAGCGCGGTCATGGGTACCCACACGCACATCCAGACCGCAGACGAGCGGATCCTGCCCGACGGCACGGCGTATATCACCGATGTCGGCATGACCGGCCCCTATGATTCAGTGATCGGCCGCAGGGTCGAAGACGTATTGGAGCGCTTTTTATCCTGCGTACCCGTGCGCTTTGAAGTGGCTGAAGGCAATGTGCAGCTCTGCGGCTGCGTGGTAACCATCGACGAAAAGACCGGCAGGGCGACTGCCATCCGCCGGATCCAGAAAAAACTCGAATCGCCATGAGCTTTCGAAACAGCATCGTCGGTATCGTTGTCCTGGTCGCTGCCTGTTGCATCTATTGCCGGTGCGACGCCCAAGATGTCGACATGGAGTTCACGCTGGATGTCTCTTCTTCTACCATCCCGCTGCCCAGGATATTCTCTCCCAACATCGACCTGAGCGGCCGCGGCTTTTACGGAGACCTGACCTGGCCCCAGACGCTGGCAGCGTCCGAGGTCGTCAACCGCTGGCAGAAGGACATCGGTTTTCGCGGCGCCTACCGCATCCAGTATAACCTGTGGGAGATAAGCTCGCTCAATACCAACCGGCAGCTCCAGGAAAAGATGCTGGCGAACTACGAGGCCGTGATCAGGAAGATACACGACGGCGGGGGACTGGTCATCCTGGACATCTTCAGCACCCCGCAGGGCCAGGGTAAAGTCCTGGACAAGAAGAGCTCTCCCGTCGACATGAGGACGTTTAAGGCGCTGGTCAAGAGTTACATGCGGGAGCTCAGCTGCGTGAAAAAATACAACATCTGGTATGAGGTCTGGACCGCGCCGGACCTCGATGTGTTCTTTCTGGGCAGGCAGCAGGAGTATCTGCAGCTCTATCGCGCGGTTGCCGAAAGCGCCCGGGAGCTGGAAGCCGAGACCAAAATCCACATCCCTGTCGGCGGCCCCGCCACCACGTGGTGGTTCAGGAACATCGACGGCAACACCGCCGCTTCACCTGAGCGCAGCCTGATCTACGAACTGGTCAAATTCTGCTACCGCTACCGCCTGCCCCTGGATTTTGTCAGCTGGCACGCCTACTCGACCGACCCGAAGGCCGAAAAAGAGATGACCAGATACAATAAGACGTCGATTGCCCTGATCCGGGACTGGCTCTCATACTTCAATTTCTCAAAAGACACGCCGCTTGTCATCGACGAATGGAATTTTGACAGCGGCACCAACATCATCCCCGAGCGCAAGGAAAAGTCGTACGTGGCCGCCAGCTTCCTCCCCGCGCGGCTGCGGCACATGTACGAGGCCGACCTGAACAGCCAGGTCTTCTTCTGTCTCGAAGACTTCCAGGACAACCGCGAAGGCGTGCAGCGCAACGTCGGCGCCTTCTGGTACCAGCAGGCAGAGACCGGCTACACCGGGGGAATCAAGGCGGTGTACAACCTCTTTCAGATGCTCAAGATGCTGTCCGGCAACCTCTATATTTCGCCCTCAAAGGTGAACGATGAGTTCGTCGGCGTGATCGCCACGCGACAGCCCGCCGCGCCGCAGGAACCCGCGGGGCAGGATGCCGCGGTGGCAGTGCTCATCTATAATTACATCGACCCGGATATCTTCAGGAGTGCGATCTCGCGCTTGATCGCCACCCTCGGCGACAAAGAACGCAAAGGACTGCTTGCCCTGGCGCGGTCAGGCGGTTTTGAAAAGATCAAGAACAGGGAGTCCGACATCGCCGGCCTTCGCGCTTCCGGAAAAGTCAAAGGGCTGCTCAAAAAAGCGCTCGAGCTTCACGAGAACGCACGGCGCTTTACCCAGACGCCGCGGCAGCTGAAACTCGGAATAAAAAACATAAAACAGGATTACACCTATACCCGCTATACCATCGATCCCTCCTGCGGCACCAACTGCGAATTTTATCCCCGGGAAGAAAAAGTCGTCACCCCGACCGACAGTCTTTATTCCGAAAAACTGGCACTCGAACCGTATTCGGTGCATCTCATCCTCTTGAAGCCGAAGCCCCCGCAGCCGCAGCAGCAGCTGCGGGAGACCCCCGGCCAGGAAGAGCCTGCGCCGCAGGTTCCGCCCGGCGCCGGGACCGAGGCGCCGGCAAATACCGCTGTAACTGCGCCGGAGAAACCGTTGCCGGAGACGAATTCCACCGCTGTTGCGCAATAACGCACACCCTGCTATGCCAGAACGCACACCGGACCTGTTTGCATCCGCCGGCGGACCCGCCGCAGGCCGCCATGTCTATACCGTCACCGAGATCACGGCAGGGATCAAGGAGATCCTTGAGGCGGGGTTTGCCAATGTCTGGGTCGAGGGAGAGGTCTCGAATTTCAATACGTCGGGCGCAGGTCACTGGTATTTTTCCCTGAAAGACCGCCTCGACGGTCAGGAGGCAATACTTTCCGCTGCCATCTTCAACCGGGCTACGAGGGATGTCAAGTTCAAGATCGAAAACGGCCTGAAGGTCATTTGTTTCGGCAGCCTGAATGTCTATCCCCCGCACGGCAAATACAGCCTTATCGTAGAAAAGATCGAACCCAAAGGCATCGGCAGCCTGCAGCTTGCCCTCGAGCAGCTCAAAAAGAAACTGGAAAAGCAGGGGCTGTTCGCCCCCGAACATAAACGGCCGATCCCGTATCTGCCGGCGCGGATCGGGGTGGTGACCTCGGCGACGGGAGCGGCCATAAAAGACATCCTCAAGGTCCTGGACCGCAGGTTCCGCGATACGCATATCATCGTCAGTCCGGTCCGCGTGCAGGGCGATGGCGCGCGTGAAGACATAGCATCGGCGATTAATGATTTTAACCGGTTCAACGAGGGGGTCGGCCCGTCAGACCGCGTCGAGGTCCTCATCGTGGGAAGGGGCGGCGGCAGCATCGAGGACCTCTGGGCCTTCAACGAGGAGATCGTTGCGCGCGCGATCTATGATTCGCGCATCCCCGTGGTCTCAGCGGTCGGCCATGAACGCGATGTGACCATCGCCGACCTTGTCGCCGACGTGCGTGCGGCTACGCCGTCGGTGGCCGCAGAACTGGTCATACCCCGCAAAGAAGACCTGCGGGAAAAGATCCGGGACCTCTGCGCGCGACTCGGTCAGGATTTTTCCGACATCGTCCGGGCGCAGGCAAACGATCTCCAGGACTTGGTACACAGGCTTCGTACCAGCATCGTGCATGGCTGGGAGCTGGATGCCGGCCGCTTGAGCGCCTCGGTAAAGAAACTTGAGCTCCTGAACCCGGCAGCGGTCATACCCGAATACGCCGCCAGGATCACGGACAGGGCGCGCCAGATCTATGTGCGCATGAACCATCTGGTCAGCCTTAAAGATTCACAGCTGCGAGGGACGGTTGAGAAATTGGCGAGCCTTAACCCCTTGAACATCCTGGCGCGCGGTTACAGCGTTACGTTCCGCTCGTCCGACGGTACGATCCTCAAGGACGCTGCGGCCGTCAAGGCAGGCGAATTGTTGCGCACACGGCTGCATAAAGGAGAAATCATCAGTAGCGTAACGGAGGTCAGAGACAATGGCAGAAGTTAAGTTCGAAGAGGCATTGAAAAAACTGGAAAAGATAGTCGATGAGCTGGAAAGCGGCGACCTGTCGCTGGATGAGGCCTTGAAAAAATACCAGGAGGGAATAGAGCTTTCGCGCGTCTGTGCATCCCGGCTTGAGAGCGCGAAAAAGAAGATCGATGTCCTGGTCAAGAACAAGAAAGGCGAATTCGAACTCAAGCCCTTCGATGAAACCAGGATCCAGGAATAAGCATGGTACTTGAAAAGATCACCGGCCCGCAGGATTGTAAGAAGCTGGCCCCCGAGGAATTGACGCGGCTTTGCGCCGAGATCAGGGAACGCATGATCGCCGTTGTTTCCAGGACAGGCGGCCATCTGGCATCGAGCCTCGGGGCGGTGGAGTTGGTCGTCGCCCTGCACTACTGCCTCAACTGCCCCCGGGACAAGATCGTTTTCGACGTCGGCCATCAGGCCTATGCCCACAAGATATTGACCGGCAGGAACGCTGCATTCGACACCCTGCGTCAGTTCAACGGTTTAAGCGGCTTTCCCCTGAAAGATGAATCGGCGTTCGACCCCGTATCCTCGGGTCACAGCTCCGACGCCGTCTCAACGGCGCTCGGGCTTGTCTGTGCGGGAGATTATCTG
This sequence comes from Candidatus Omnitrophota bacterium, assembly GCA_028714595.1. Lineage (GTDB taxonomy): Bacteria > Omnitrophota > Gorgyraeia > Gygaellales > Profunditerraquicolaceae > JAQTMD01. The sequence continues at coordinate 7,501 of JAQTMD010000001.1, read as the reverse complement.
CCGGCCGGCAAACGCTTCCGCGTGGCGGCAGTCATCGGAGACGGCTCTTTGAGCGGCGGATTGTGCTTTGAAGGCCTGAACAACGCCGGCCACCTGAAAAAAGACCTGCTGGTCGTGTTGAACACCAATGAGCTCAGCATCGCGCCCAATGTCGGGGCCATCAGTACGTACCTCAACAAGATCATCTCGCTGCCGATCTATAACCGCTTCCGGGATTCCTTTGAGAATTTTCTGGGCTCGCGCGTGCGCGGCGGCAGGCGGCTCCTGAAGCTTGCCAATAAATTTGAGGAAGGCCTGAAAGGGCTTTTTATCCCCGGCATCCTGTTCGAAGAGCTGGGTTTTCGTTATTTCGGGCCGTTTGACGGCCACAACCTAGCCACCCTTATCCCGGCGTTAAAGAATATCATCGAAATAAAGGGCCCGCGCATCGTGCACGTGGTCACCAGAAAAGGCAAGGGCTATGCGCCGGCGGAGCGGGATCCCGTTAGATTTCATAGCGTGGGAAAATTCAACGTGGCCGACGGAACGCCCGTCGTCTGCGCCGCGGGTCAGTCCAGGACTTACACCCAGGTTTTTAGCGATGCGCTCGTTGAGCTGGCCAAAGCAAACGATAAGATTATCGCGATAACCGCGGCCATGCCCGAGGGCACCGGCCTTGACGCGTTCCGCGACGCCTATCCCGAGCGGTTCTTTGATGTCGGCATCGCCGAGCAACACGCAGTCTGTTTCGCAGGAGCGCTTGCCTCTCAGGGGTATCGCCCGGTGGTCGCGATTTACTCAACGTTCCTGCAGCGCGCCTTTGACCAGATCATCGAAGAAGTGTGCCTGCAGGACGTGCCGGTGGTCTTTGCCATCGACCGCGCAGGCCTGGTCGGAGAGGACGGCGTGACCCACCAGGGTCTTTTTGATATCGGCTTCCTTCGCAGCCTTCCGAACCTGGTGGTCATGGCGCCGAAAGACGAGCAGGAGCTGCGCGCCATGCTGCGGCTTGCCCTGACCCTGGATAAGCCGTCGGCGATCAGGTATCCGAAGGCGGCCGTCCCTGCGAGCCGTACGCAGGCTGCGGCGGAGATTGCCGCAGGCAAGGCGGCGGTACTGCGTGAAGGAAAAGACGCGGCCATCATTGCCCTGGGAAGCATGGTTGGCTGCGCCGTGGAAGCGGCAGAGCTGTTACAGAAAGACAGAATATCCGCCGCGGTAGTCAACGCGCGTTTTGTCAAACCGCTCGACGAAGAACTGTTGCGCAAGGTCACGAATGATGTTAAGATGGTGTTCAGCGTCGAAGAAGGCATTTCCGACGCCGGCTTTGGCAGCGCACTACAAGAGACGCTGCAAAGACCCGTACGGCAGATCGGCCTTCCGTGCCAGTTTATCGCGCACGGCAGGAGGGACATCTTATTGGAAAAATACGGTTTGACTGCCGCCGGGATCGCATCCAGGGTCAAGAAAGAGCTCTTGCATGGCAAAAATCACCGTTGATACTCAAAACTGCAAAGGCTGTCTTTTGTGTGTGGCAGCCTGTCCCCGGGGATTGATCAAGAAAGACGAGCGATTGAACAAAAAGGGGTTCAATCCCGTCAAATGCGTTGACGCCGCACAGTGCAGCGGCTGTTGCCTGTGCGCGGTCATCTGTCCGGATTGCTGCATTGAGGTGTACAAAGAGAACACATGAGCGCACGAGGGAACGGGCACGCAAAAATTTTGATGACGGGAAATGAAGCGATCGCCGAAGGCGCGATCCGCGCCGGCTGCCGCTTTTATGCCGGTTACCCCATAACCCCGCAGAACGAATTGACGGCATACATGGCCAGGCATATGCCGCAGGAGGGCCGTGTCTTCATCCAGGCGGAATCCGAACTGGCCGCAGTCAATATGGTGTTCGGAGCCAGCGCAACAGGGGTGCGCGCGATGACCTCTTCCTCAAGCCCGGGCATCAGTTTGAAACAGGAGGGTATTTCCTACCTGGCGGGGTGCCGGCTGCCGGCGGTGATCGTCAATATCATGCGCGGCGGGCCGGGTCTGGGAAATATCGCCCCCTCGCAAGCCGATTATTTTCAGGCTACCAAAGGCGGCGGCCACGGGGATTATCATTCCATTGTCCTGGCTCCTGCGTCGGTCGAGGAAGCCTATCGCACGATGTTTGATGCATTTGATCTCGCTGATACCTATCGCACGCCCGTGATGGTTTTGGGCGACGGCATGCTGGGACAGATGATGGAGCCGCTCATCCTGGAAAAAGGTCCGGTGCGGCAGCACGCAAAGACCTGGGCCCTGACCGGCTGCCGCGGACGAAAACCCAATATCGTTCGCTCTCTCTTTTTAAAAGAGGGGGTACTTGAGGCATTGAATCTCCAGTTGCAGAAAAAATATAAGGCCATACAGCAGAAAGAACAGCGCTGGGAAGAGCTTCTGGTGGAGGATGCCTCGGTCATCCTGGTCGCCTACGGCGGCATGGCGCGGATCGTCAAAGAGGCAGTGCGGGGTTTGCGCGCCGGGCACAAAAAAATAGGTTTTATCCGGCCGATCAGTCTGTGGCCTTTCCCGGTCAAGGCGTTCAGGCGGCCCGGTAAGAAAAGCGTCAAATATCTCGTTGTGGAAATGTCGTACGGACAGATGGTCGAGGATGTAAGGCTTGCCGTGGAGTGCAGGGCACCCGTCGAGTTTTTCGGCCGCTCGGGCGGCGGGATCCCGACGGAAGAAGAAATCCTCAAAAAACTACACACCATGAGCTAATGGAAAAAATATACAGCCGCCCCCGTTCATTACGCGAAAATCCCACCCATTACTGCCCCGGCTGCGGCCACGGTATCGCGCATAAGCTTGTTGCGCAGGTGGTGGATGAACTGGACATCAGGGAAAAGGTGATCGCCATTGCACCGGTCGGCTGCGCAGTCATCGCGTATGACTACTGGGATTTCGACTGTTCGGAAGCCGCGCACGGAAGGGCGCTGGCGGTCGCCACCGCCATAAAGCGCCTCCGTCCGGAAAATGTCGTCTTCACCTATCAGGGCGACGGCGATCTGGCTGCCATCGGGACCAATGAAACGATTCATGCCGCCAACCGCGGAGAAAACCTCACCGTGATATTCATCAATAACGCAGTGTACGGCATGACCGGAGGGCAGATGGCGCCGACCACGCTTTTGGGGCAGAAGACCGCTACGACTCCCCGCGGCAGGGTGGCGCAGGAGGGGCTGCCGCTTAAGATTTCCGAACTCCTGGCGGGACTGGGCGGGGTCAAGTATGTGGAGCGGGTATCAATGCATGCCCCGGCAGAGGTCCTGAAAGCCAAGCGGGCGCTCACGCAGGCATTCCAGAATCAGATCGACGGCGTCGGTTTTTCCCTGGTGGAGATCCTGTCGCCGTGCCCGACCTACTGGGGGAAGTCTCCCCAGAAATCAGCCGAGTGGATCCGCGACGTAATGATCAAGGAATTTCCTTTAGGAAGAATAAAATAGCTATGACAGAACGGATAATCATCGCAGGGTCAGGCGGCCAGGGAGTGATGCTCTTAGGCAAAGTCCTGGCTGAGAGCGCCATGCGCGAGGCACGGCATGTCACCTGGCTCCCGTCGTACGGCGCCGAGGTCAGAGGCGGCACAGCTAATTGCATGGTGGTCATCTCGGATGAGGAAATCGGCTCGCCCTTTGTCCAGTACGCAGACAGCATGATTGTCCTCAACGATGAGTCGCTGCGGCGCTTTGGCGGCAGGCTCAAAAGCCGGGGCCTGCTGGTCCTGAATTCTTCGCTGGCACAGTCCGCTCCTCCGGCAAAGATCAAGAACCTCGAGAGCCGTCCTTTCTCCGCAATCGCCTTGGAGCTGGGCACGGTCAAGGTCGCGAACATCGTTGCCCTCGGCTGTTTTGTTGCGGCCGGCGGCATTGTCGGTAAAGGATCGGTCGAAGGAGTCATCAAAGGCAAGGCCGGCGAGGTCAGCACGGATATTATCACGCTGAACCTCAAGGCGCTGTCGAAAGGATTCGGTTTGGCAGGCGGCTCGCGTGCGAAGGGGGGGCGATGATGGTGCGCGTCAGATTTGCTCCCAGCCCGACGGGCTTCCTGCATATCGGCGGTTCGCGCACCGCCCTGTTTAACTGGCTCTATGCCCGGTCGCAAAAAGGGGAATTCATCCTGCGCATCGAGGACACCGACGCCCTGCGCTCGAAAAAAGAATATCTGGACGAGATCCTGACCAGTCTCACGTGGCTGGGATTCCGCTGGGACGAGTTATATCACCAGAGCGAGCGCTTTGCTCTTTACCGCGAGTATGCGGACAAACTCGTCGCCGCAGGCAAGGCATACCGTGCGGAAAAATTAGCTCCCGAAGAAAGTCCGGATCTACAGACGTCGGAGGCGGGCGCGAAAGCCCAGCCGCGCGGCACGGGCCAGGCCGTCATCCTGAAAGTCCCGCAGCAGAAAGCTGCATTCGACGACCTCATCCGCGGCCCCATAGAGTTCGACACCGCGGTCATCAAAGACCAGGTCCTGATAAAGTCCGACGGCACCCCGACCTATAATTTCGCCTGCGTCATCGACGACGCCCTGATGAAGATCACCCATGTCATCCGCGGCGACGACCACATCTCGAACACCCCCAAGCAGATCCTGATCTATGAGGCGCTGGGGCTTGCCATGCCGCAGTTCGCCCACCTGCCGCTTATCCTGGCGAAAGAGGGAGGCAGGCTTTCCAAGAGAAAAGGCGCTACGGCCATCTCGGAGTTCCGCGAGGCGGGATACCTGCCCGAGGCGCTGGTGAATTTCCTGCTTTTGCTTGGCTGGTCTCCGGGAGGCGACCGCGAGATCATCGGCATCACCGAGGCGATCGAGCTGTTCGATATCCGCAAGGTCAATAAGACCGCGGCGGTCCTGGATATCGGAAAGCTCAACTGGATCAATAACGAATATCTAAAAGCGGCCGACCCCGAGAAGCTTGCCGATCAGATCGTCCCGCTTTTGGCCGGGAAGCAGCTGATCGATAAAGATAATTTTGATAGAAATTATGTCGTTTCTCTGATAAAATTATTCCAGGCGCGGATGACCTTCGTGGGCGATTTCGTCGAGCGGGCCGATACCTTTTTTCTGCAGGATGTCCCGGTCGAAACGAAGGATAAAGAGAAATTCCTGGGTAAAGATCTGTCGAAGGAATTCGGTCTTTTCCTGGAGCGGCTGGCGCGCCTGAACAATTTCGATCCCCCGGCAATCGAAGCCGAATTCCGCGCGCTTGTCGCCGAGCTCAACATCCAGGCAAAAGAATTGATACACCCCATCCGCGTGGCGCTGACCGGAAAGACCGTCGGGCCGGGCTTGTTCGAAGTGATCGCCGTGTTGGGAAAAGAGCGGACGAGGCTTCGTCTATCGAAGTGGATAAAAAAGGAGAACGGATGACCACCAGGATCGTTATGTTTCTTCTTGTCGCGGCATTCGGGCTTGCCGCTTCCGGCTGCCACACGGTGTACCGGACGTCCAAGGGCGCCGCAGCAGGCGCGGTCTCAGGGGCCCAGAAGGATTACGAAGACGCCAAGAAGGCTGACGAGTGGATGAAGAAAAACCTCTGGTAGGCAGTTCATTACGGGTCTGTTGCTGCACGCTCACTTGCCCTCTAGTGCAATGGTAGCACGACTGGCTCTGGACCAGTTAGTTGTGGTTCGAATCCACAGGGGGCAACCAGATTTTCGGCCATGGTTCAGGCCATGGCAAACTCACGGGTATGTATAACGAAAAGCAGCTGACATCGCTTATTGCGCGGTATCAACAAAAGGCCTTTGCGCTGGCGCTTTACCTTATCGGAGGCAACCAGGACCGCGCCTATGATATCGTCGCATCGGGTTTTGCAGAAGCGATCCGGGCCACTGCGTCTGCCGAGACGGACGCGATGTTCCCTGCCAGGCTTGCCGCAGCTATCGCCTCCCGAAGCCGGGGAATGCGGGCTATCCCTTCCGCGGAAGACTACGGGCTTTCAGACGTTCCGCCGGAGAAAAGGGCGCCGCTTGACCTCATGAAGGCTGCCATTGCGCAGCTTGATTTTGAGGTGCGGCTCTTGCTCCTTTTACGTGACCAGATGCGTCTTCCCTACAGCCAGATAGCATTTGTCACGCAGAGTACCGAGAAAGATGCGCGGATGCAGATGAATCAGGCGCGTGGTGCGCTCAGAGAGCAGATCGCGCTGCTCCTGGGAAAAAAGAGGTGACCCGCTATGACCTGCGCAGAGGTAGATAAGGCGCTGAAGAGTTTCCTTGAAGACCTGCTTGTGGAAGACGAATATCAGGCGGTCGTCGCGCACCTCGAAGGGTGTAGCCGGTGCAGGGAGTATGTCGGCTCTATCGGGTCGCTGTCCAATCAGCTCTGGGAACTGGGCAATGTCAAGGTCCCGGCCGACCTCGCCGATACCGTATTGTTCAAACTTAAAGAAGCGGAAGCTCGCGGACCCGAGCAGCGGTTTGTCATTTCCCGCAGGGCGCTGATTGCACTGGCGGCAGCGGCCGCGGGCATGGCGGCGCTGTATGTCGTGTTCCATGTTTTTAAGACCGGCCGCCGGCCGCCGCCGGATATTGACGCACCCATTGTCACTATGGAGAGGATAAGGGAGGATGCGGGCCAGGGCGCCCGGGAACCGGGGCCGGGCATTGCAGAGCAGGAAGAAGGTCGGGGTGCTGCGCAGCCGGGCGAAGCGGGGCCCGCAGCAGGAGAACCGGCGGCTGTGCCTGCGGCTGAGAGCGAAAAATCCTCCATCGTGCTCCATCCGCTGCACTGGCACTTCGAATATGCCGATGAGACGGCGAAGTCGAAACTGCTGGAGATACTTGCGCCCCTGGGCAGCCGCACGGATTACCTTGACGGGGAGCTTCTGTCTTTTGCCTCATCCAAGGAAGCGATGGAGCAGGTCGTGGAGCGGATGGTGCTTGCGTCGGGCGAGGGTTTTTTGCGCCAGGATTTTACCGCCGGCACGCCCCTTTTCCAGAATACCGCAAACCGCCTCCTGGTGTACCTCGGAAAAACGGGAGCGGTTGATTCGGATGCGCTCCACTGGCACGTCGGCTTTGTTTCTGCGGACCAAAAACAACTCTTCGTGACGGTCATCAAAAAGACGGGAGGCAGCGTCGAGCATGAAGAGGAAGGTTTCATGGTGATCTCTGTTTCGAGGACGGACGTCGGGACGCTGCGGGAACGCGTGCAGGCTACGGGAGCCGTCCTGACCGAATTCGGACGTCTGAACTCATCGAGCGGCGTCCTGAGCAGCAACCCCGTCAAGATTTCCATCTATTTTTTGAACTGAAAAAACCGCGCCTATGGTAAAGATCCTCGTTGTCGACGACGAACTCCAGATCAGGGAGTCATTGCGCACGGTCCTTGCCGCGGAGGGGTTTGAGGCCGTTTCAGTGCCCAGCGCCGCTCAGGCGCTTGCGGCTGTCTTCCGGGAGCCGTTCGACCTGGTCATCCTGGACTTTGTGCTGGCGGATGCCTCAGGGTTGTCAGTCCTGCAAAAGATTCGCGAGGCCCAGGG